>MWCL01000189.1 GCA_002070025.1 Spirochaetes bacterium ADurb.Bin215 | reverse complement strand
TAACCCGCATTCATAAGGACAGCTGGGTTGGTCTTCGAAAAGAATACTTTTACCAGCTCCCCCCGGGAATCAAAGTATTCTTTTCGAAGACCAACCCAGCTGTCCTTATGAATGCGGGTTACCGTTTTGGCGTACGCGGGATTTTTTTCAACCGGTACCGACTCGACCACATAACAGGGAAGCCCGTCTACGGTTTCCTCTCCAATGAGCGTGTGGGTGTCCTCGGACGGATGGCGGTCGCCGAGATCGTCATAGGTAAAATCGGACCCCATGAACGAATCATTTTTGCTGTCGGACGCGATGCGTTTTACCCGTTTGAGCGCGGGAAGATAAATCCACTGATCATCATCACGGCCGTCGTCCCATGACCAGGTCATGAAGCTGGTGCCGCGAACGTCCGCCGGATTTTCAAAGAACATGATCTTCTTCTCGCCTTCGGCGGTATCGATGCTGTATTGCACAATTTCACGATCCCGGGTCGCGCCCCGCGCATTCGTTATCTGCATGCGGAGCGTCGCCTGCATGGTATTCCCGGTTGGCCGGTTATACACATTATCCATGATTGTTCTGCCGTCAATTTGCGCATGGAGAGAAGCGGAACTCATGATCAGGGCCAGCGCAACAAGTGTTATTTTGGTTTTCATCTGGAACCTCCTTCAGGGTTCTTCACCATGATTTTCCCTTTCCGGTCAAATCCGGAAAGGATTACCACGAATAGTGTCAGGGTTACCAGCGCGGTTGTTCCCATGTTGAGGGCAACCAGCGCGCCGACATGGCGGTTCGGCGGAAAGAGACTGGTGAGCAGTACCGCGAATCCGCCAATAACGGCCAACGCATTATGGAGAATTGAACGGCCGGTATGCGCAACCGTTTTAGCCGCAGCCGCGTCAACGGATGCTCCTTGCGCCCGTTCATGGAGATAGTGCTCAATGAAGTGAATGGCATAGTCGATCCCGATACCGATGGCGATTCCGGAGATGATCGCGGTCGACGAGCTGAGCGGAATACCGGT
>MWCL01000188.1 GCA_002070025.1 Spirochaetes bacterium ADurb.Bin215 | reverse complement strand
GAGCGTGGTGTCGGTCGGTTTCGGCCTGAACTGGTCGGTGTCGACGCCGCACGGCGGAACGACGAAGATCTTCTCCTCTGGATACCGGGCGGCACGCAACGTTTGTTTGACCCGATCGCTGACCGCCAACGCGGCGTCGGTGCGATCAAGGATATACCGTTCGATCCACCGGTGGGCCGGCGAGATTTTGTAGTATCCGGCATCAGTAAATCCATGGAACCGCAGCGTAAAGGGGAGCGACCCTTTATACATTGCCGGAATAATAGCGGCATGCGGACTCCATGCCGATTCAACGAGGTCAAACGTATCCCGATGATCTTTTAAAAATGCGTAACATTCACGGTACCATGCGGGATAGGCGACCGGGGACGGGTTGGGTTTCGAACAGACCGTCACCTGCACGCCACGATCCCGGAGAGCCCGGCACGATGCTTCCACGAACGTGCCGCTCGCCGGATGTTCGGGAGTTGGATACATGTTGGTGATGACGCCGAGTGAATACATTCTTACTCATCGTTTGTATGACAAACATATAAATAGTTTCGTACAAGTAACGTATACGCATGGCGTCCCGGGAACTCTGTGCGCTGAAAATGACGGTTCACGATATCCGCACTATTGGAGAAGAGATTGTTGGAGAACTGTCATGGTCTACTGTCATATCTCTTGTGAAGAATGTTGTTGGTATCTGTATTGGAATCGCAATCATGATAATACCGGTGGTGCTGTTCTTTGTTGGGCTTCAGCAGTATCTCCAATCAATTAGTGTTGTCATCTGGATACCGTTGCTATCCATGTATGAGTTTATAGTTATCGCCATCATTCTGATGTACATAGTTAACTACGAAGATTGCAAAAACAAAGATTAGTATTTTGGAAAATATCCTCTCTCTATTTTTTTCCGGAGCCGGTCCGCGTCCTTCATCCTATCGGGTTCACGGGCAATCGCGTCGAACTCCGGTTTCAGAGCATACAAGTTCGGGTCTACCTGGGTTGGATACCGGTATTCCCCGGTCTGCCG
>MWCL01000187.1 GCA_002070025.1 Spirochaetes bacterium ADurb.Bin215 | reverse complement strand
TTTCGCTCACCGAAACGGGGACAGAGCTTGTAGAAAAGTATCAGTGCAGCTCCATCGAGCTGCCCGAAGCATTACGATTTACCCAGTTGAGCACTCAACCGGGGACAGAGCTTCCCGCAATGGGGACAGAGCTTGGCGATTCCTGAGGAATCGCTTGATTCCTGCGGAATCATACGCATGTATATAAGGAGACTACCATGGCCAAATATGTAATCGTTGGAGGCGTCGCGGGCGGCGCCGGTACCGCAGCCCGGCTCCGCCGGCTCGATGAAAAAGCGGAAATTATCATGTTCGAACGGGGCGCGCACATCAGTTACGCGAATTGCGGCCTTCCCTACTACGCCGGCGGTGTTATCCAGGATCGTTCGCGGCTTTTGGTCATGACACCGGAGAGTTTCCGGGAAACGCTCAATGTCGAGGCCAAAACCCGTCACGAGGTAGTTTCCATTGATCGCGCGAGCAAGACGGTCCATGTACGCAACCTTGATTCAAACACAGAATTCGACGAAACCTACGACACCCTCATACTGAGTCCCGGCGCCATGCCGGTTCGTCCGCCCATTCCGGGTATTGACGATCCTGCCATCATGTCGCTCCGGTCGGTCACGGATATCGACACCATCAAGGAAAAGATAGACGCGACCGAAACCCGGCGCGCGGTGGTTGTCGGAGGCGGTTTTATCGGGCTCGAAATGGCCGAAAACCTGAAGGAGCGCGGCCTTGAGGTCACCGTCGTCGAAGCGCTCGAACAGGTCATGAACATCATCGATTATGATTTCGCGGCCATGGTCCAGCAGCACCTGCGCGAAAAAGGCGTAGCCCTCAAGCTGAAAAACGGGGTTTCCGCCTTCGTGCGCCGGGGTTCCATTCTTGAGGTACAGCTTGCGGATGGCAGTACGGTTGAAACGGACATGGTAATCCTTTCGATCGGGGTAAAGCCCGACACGACCATTGCACGGGACGCAAAACTCGATCTCGCGCAAAACGGCGCGATCCGGGTCGATCAGTACTTCCGAACCTCCG
>MWCL01000186.1 GCA_002070025.1 Spirochaetes bacterium ADurb.Bin215 | reverse complement strand
GGCCCGCTCATGGGCAGTGAAGCGGAAGTGCTCAAGCTGGAAGCCCTTGCCTCGTTTTATGCCGAGGATTTTCACGGACGACCTACCGCGAGCGGAGAACTTTTTGACATGCATGCGCTCACTGCAGCGCACAAGACCCTGCCGTTCGGTACCATGCTGGAAATAACCAACCTGGAAAACGGTAAACGGGTAACCGTACGGGTCAATGACCGTGGACCATTCATCCCCAATCGCGAAATAGATCTATCCCGCGGTGCGGCCGAAAAAATTGACATGATTTCCGCGGGTGTCGCCCGTGTCTCGATACGGAAACTCTCCGGTCCGTCGGGACAAGAAGGAACCCTGCTGGTAAAAACAGCAGGGCCTGCTTCAGATTTTGAAAGCGGTACGGCGTCCACCGGACAGCTACAGCCAACACCGGCGCCGGTACAACCGGTCGCGGACGCCGGAGCCGTCCAGTCGGCGGCAACCGGCGTGAAAACCTGGCGTATACAGCTCGCGTCCTTTTCACTTGAGGCAAACGCGACCCGCATGGCCTTAACCTTGCGCGACCAGGGTTTCAGCCCGGCTTTTGAAAAAGCCGCGTCCATGATCCGGGTGGTGCTCCCCGGGGTTGCCGACACCGACCTCGCGGCAATCCGGTCCCGTCTGGAATCAGCCGGTTACCGGAACTTTCTCGTCCGGCAAGAATCCCGTTAAAACCCTGCGCTATTCATGGTGTACTTTTTGTGATATATTGACACGCAAATGAACTTTACCGAATTTCCATTAGACAGCGGGCTCCAGGAAGGACTCGCCAAGGCAGGATACGTTACCTGCATGCCTGTGCAACAACAGGTACTCGAAAACGCCCTTGAAGGCGCCGATCTGTATGTGCAGTCCCAGACGGGAACCGGAAAAACCGCTGCATATCTCGTTACCATTTTACAACGCCTTTTGAATGATCCGGCTCTTTCCGGGAAAAAAGCACTCGTCATGGTTCCCACCCGGGAACTGGCGGTCCAGGTTGAAGAAGAAGCACGTATTGTCGGCTC
>MWCL01000185.1 GCA_002070025.1 Spirochaetes bacterium ADurb.Bin215 | reverse complement strand
CGGATATCATAGCCCTTCCGGTTTTCAACACTATTGGTAGCGGCTAAAAAATCACATTTCCCTTATGTATATCTTAAAGAACATGGTTTTTTCTCCAAAACGGTACTATACTCTCTAACAAATGTGGAGGAATTGCCATGAAGAAAAACGCACCCCGGTTCCTGACCGGTATTTTGGCGGTCCTTGTTCTGATCACCCTTTCCTGCTCCATGGATCTTGAACCGGTAAAAGCCGGAGACACTGAGGTTTCATTTACTATAGGAACGCTCTTGCCCCCGGCAAACGCGCTTGTCCTTCAGAATTCACCCTCCGCCCGTGCGGTCGCGCCCGGTCTTGGGTACCTGTATATCAGGACCATCGGCGGACCAACCGGATCAAATGGTCCTTTCTACGGACCATTTTCCCTCGCTTCCGGGGATACCTTTACCACGACCAACATTCCCGCGGGAACCTATGAAGGCATCGGCATTCTGTATGCGACAGAACGTCTCGACGATCTGACCACCGAGTGGGAAGGCCAGACCCGAACCTTCGCCGAACTCATGCGCCTCCCCGACGACAAATTCAAACTATTAACCGACGATGCGGATCTCGTGGACGGACCCGCACCCCTTGACCTCCTCCTCGACGGCCGTGCCTCGGGCGAGCTGCTCAGTCCGGTAACCATAGCAGCGAATAAAAACAACCCGCTCAGTTTGACCCTGGTACCCATTTGCGGAACGTCCGGGATAACGATGTCCGAAATTCCGGAAAACAATGTGTACACGGAAACGGGCGCCCCGGACCGGATTATCCGCAAGTTCATCGAGCTCGACGGAATAGTGCTCCCGCCGGAATACACCGGCAACCTTATTTGCACGATTGCCGCGGACGGTTCACCCTACATCGGTACCGTCGCCATGTTCGGCGAAGACGGCAGGCAGGTCGGCACTACCACTACAATCAACGCGGCGCTCACCGCCAACCGGACGGTATCCGTCCCCTGGACCGGCGGCGATACCTATTATTTGTACATCGAGTACCGGGCGGCGAGTCTTTCGC
>MWCL01000184.1 GCA_002070025.1 Spirochaetes bacterium ADurb.Bin215 | reverse complement strand
AAGAATAAACACCCCGAGGAACGATCGCTTGAGTACGAGCGTTTTTACTTCCGCTTTCTTAAGCAGTTCACCATCACGCCAAATCTCTATCATAATTATCCCTCGATGTCCGTGTACGGCAACAACGGATCAAGTTGCGCCGTTGTCATGTTTTGTAAGCCGAGCGGGAGCAGGTCATACACGCAAACCGCATCAGCTTGAAACGTGCCGATCTTGCCCGCTTCCACGTTGAGCCCGATCTCTATCCCAACGTTCGAGCACGTAACCGGTATCTCTTGCTTTAGCAAGAATCGGGTAAAAGAAAACGTTGCAACTGCCACCGTTGAATAGCTCGTACTTCCGTCTACGATTAGTTTTAGGTAGGGCGTGTTCACAGAAGTGTGCCCGGTTGCCTTCTTAATATAGGCGGCGATAAACAGTGTCGTGCCCGGGTAAACCGGGACGCCTTCTTGGTATATCTTGATGTTGCGGGTTTCCGCGCCGGTGTTGTTTAGATAGAGTCGTTGCGAATACGTTCCGAGATACGGGTCTTTAAGAAACGCTCGCGAGTAATTGTCTTTGAACCATCCGTTCGCCAGTCCGTCGGAATCCGAGTCGAGCTCGAAGTTTCCGTGGAAAAGGAGATTCTGAGGCACGTAGGAAGGCGACGTCGTCCCGTCGAAGAAGAACGGGTTGTAAGCGGTAAATGCCGCCTGAACCTCGTACACGTGCGAGTAGAACGGTGCCGTGACGTGTGTATAGCTGGCGGTCTCGCCGGTTGCAAGACGAACGTATATTCCCTTCCCGCTGTCCGGGAACACGAGCGCTTTATCCGCTGAGAATGCCGACGAAAACAAGCGGAGAAGTCCTTCCGCTTTTTCGAGAGCACCCGTCGCCGTTGTGTCGTACACATAGCCGGATATATCAATCTTTCGTGGTTTCCACTTTTGATATAGTACCGTTTCACCCGGCACCCGCGGAAAACTGATCGTTTCGGCTTCTATCGGCGGCATACCACGTCCAGTTACCTTTGACGCGATAAAATTGTACTGAGCCTTCAAGTCCACGCTG
>MWCL01000183.1 GCA_002070025.1 Spirochaetes bacterium ADurb.Bin215 | reverse complement strand
GACCGTACCCGAAAGATTATTAATGGCAATTTCCGTCCCGTTGATCGTTACACTTTGAATATCGTCCAGTCCGTCGGGATCCGATAGCTTAAACGTACCATAAGCAAACTCGGTATTGGCCGCCGCCTGCGACCCTGTTGCCAGACCGGACTCGTATACGATATCATTACTGCCAATGACGTTACCGGTATGACCGTCGCCATTACCGCCACCGGAACCGCCATTGCCGCCGTCATTTCCCGTATAGACAGTGATGATCGGGGTATCATTCGTGCCGTTGATGGTAATCGTCAGAGTTGCCGTATCGGTATCGCCGTCTGCGTCACGCATCGTATAAGAAAATGTCTCGACCAGGGTTTCCCCGTCATCGAGCCCTTGAACCGCCATGCTGGCGTTGTTTAATATGTAGCTGTATGTACCATTGCCCGTATCCGTGAAGGTACCGTAGACGGCATTCGTGCTGTCCCAATTTACAAATGTCGCCGGCGTGTCTGCCCCTGACTGGTCGTTGGTAAGCACATTGCCTGTAATGGCCTCGACAGCGTCTTCCATGATGCTGTTTGTGTCGGCGATGGCATGCGGAACGTCGTCGTTGATCTCTATGGTGATTTTCGCTTCACCGGACGTGCTTTTCCCGTCCGTTGTCGTCAAGATAAAGACGTCGGTCTCCACGCCAGGGGCGTCCGTTGTTGGCGTGGTGAGCTCATACATGTAAGTACCGACGCCCGTCGAACTGTTATAATCGGTTATCGTTAATTGACCATTCGTACCGGTTATGACCGTACCCGAAAGATTATTAATGGCAATTTCCGTCCCGTTGATCGTTACACTTTGAATATCGTCCAGTCCGTCCGGATCCGATATGATAAAAGAACCGGCGGCAAATTCCGTATTGGCCGTCGCATTGGAACCGGTAGAAAGACCGGATTCGTATACCACATCATTGCTGCCGATCACGTTACCCGGCGCTCCGTCACCTGAACCGTCTCCGGATCCGCCATTGCCGTCGTCATTCCCTGTATAAACGGTGATGGTCGGAGGAGAATTATCTTCCTGAGCGGCGACATATTTTTCTGTCGAC
>MWCL01000182.1 GCA_002070025.1 Spirochaetes bacterium ADurb.Bin215 | reverse complement strand
ACCGTCCGAAGGAAGCCGGAGTGCAAACCTATGAGCCGACGAACAGAAACAGCATACAAGGCTCAAGTCTCCGGGTAAGTCAGCACAACATGACAAAGCCCTGGATTCGGGAGATACGGTAAATGCTGCGGTTGCATAGTCACAGTTCACGTTCTTATCCGGGGAGACCTGCCCGGTCTACAACTCCCGCGGGAGCTGCACCCGGCATGGCAACATGCCGCGGGACCGGACAGGAGTCAGCAGAGGCCATAGTAGGCAGAGGAAACAAGCCCGGCAAAACGGAGAAAACCGGGAAAGACTTACCCCGCCGAAGGGCCGAACACTTAAGAAGGGAAGAACCGCCATGAGCTCTCATAACATGATGAATCCGTACGGAGGAGTGAACATGGGGCGCGTCATGGAACCGTTCGACCCAAATGAGCGCCTGCTGGAGCGGATTCTATCCAAAGAAAACATGGCAATGGCGTGGAAACGGGTAAAAGCCAATCACGGCGCACCCGGAGTCGATAGCATAACCATCGAAAAATTCCCCGACCATACCAGGGAACTTTGGGTCAATATCCGGCAATCTCTCCTGTCAGGTACGTATCAACCCTTGCCGGTAAAACGCGTGGAGATTCCCAAACCGACCGGGGGAACTCGGCCCCTGGGTATCCCTACCGTTCTCGACCGGCTGATCCAACAGGCCATCGCCCAGGTCATGTCTCCGATCTTCGATCCGAGCTTCTCGGATGCAAGTTTCGGATTCCGACCCGGACGGTCCGCCCATCATGCGGTTTACAAGGCTCGCGAGTATATCCGAGAAGGCTATCGCATCGCCGTCGATGTGGACCTGTCGAAGTTCTTCGATACGGTCACGACATCCTGATGCACCGGGTGGCGCGAAAGGTTCGCGACAAACGGGTCCTGCGCCTAATCGGAAAATACCTGCGCGCCGGGGTGATGGTTCAGGGACGCCTTCAGGAAACCCGCTTGGGTGTTCCCCAGGGCGGTCCGCTTTCGTCATTACTCGCCAACATTATCCTGGATGATCTGGACAAAGAGCTTGAGAAGCGCTCTCATCGTTTTGCCCGCTATGCCGATGACTTCATCGTG
>MWCL01000181.1 GCA_002070025.1 Spirochaetes bacterium ADurb.Bin215 | reverse complement strand
CAGTACCGGCGGGATACCGCTCGCGATAACCTGGAATCCAAACGTTCCGTTAAGATCGGTTATTTCATTCCCGGCCTGATCCTCACCTTCAACCTTGACGATATAGTAGCTTCCGGTCTGCAGGGTACCCACATCCACCGAAACAACATAGTCATTACCGGTTTTCGAAAGCCGGTCGTTCCGCTCTTCAATGGCCGCCGTGTTACCGGCAAGTTCGGCGATGCTGGCGAGAAGGACAATATTGTCTCCCTCGCCCAAAAGCGGCGCGCCGTTCGCGTTACAAGGATCAAGATACACCCGGATGGTATCCGAAAGAAGCGGGCGCTGGTCGCGGCCGGCGGACACACGAACCGTCAGGTTTGTACCGTTCGACGCCTGCGCGGTAATAGCTTCATTTGTCGCAAGCGCATTATACCCTACTACCTCATAGTAGGGACTGTTTTCCGGATTCAACGAGAACGTAACAGCAGTTTCGCTCCAAACCGTAGAATTCTGCTGATTCGCCTCGAGATACTCGCGCACTTCCCCGGCGGTTGCCACACTGGCATACCGGCCGCTCAACACGCTGGTGAGATCGCTCATGGTAAGCCCGAAACCGGACTTGTCGAATACACGAGAATAAATGCCATCGTACAGCCAGAATGCCTGGCTCACATTACCGCGGGTATTGTCCGCACTCGCGACATTGGCGGGAGGATCGTATTCGCGCGCGTAATCGGAAATATCCACGAGACAATAGAAGTTCTGGGTTCCGCCCGTACGGTGGTCGTAAATGGCCGCGTACCGGTCGGTGAGCGCCTGCTGATCCGCGTCTGCCGGAGACGCGTAATGCTTGGCAAGAAGGATTTCCATACCGACACCGGAAACATTCGCGTACGTGAGCGGTTCTCCGATCGGGGTTCCATCTTCCCGGAATACCCGCATGCTCACAAGATCAAGCGCGTGATCGTCGTTCGCGCTTCCGGTCAACTTGAGCTCGCTTCCGTATACTTCCGGCTTTACGCCCCCTACCGGCCCTACCGTACCCGGCCGGTTCAAAACAAGAACCGGAGCCGTGTTGTCAATCTCATACGTTGTGGACGCAACCGTTTTCCGGTT
>MWCL01000180.1 GCA_002070025.1 Spirochaetes bacterium ADurb.Bin215 | reverse complement strand
CTGGATCGATACGAGCTTCCTCGCGAACTTTCAGAAGGACAGCGACATTGTCCGCACCGACGCCTTCGTGAACGAGCACTTCGGCGGCACTTCCACATTGAACGTGGTTTTTTCCGCGAAGGATGCCGACGCGTTCAAGGAGCCGGACGTACTGCGTCTGGTGTCCGCCCTGCAAAAAGAAATTGAAACGGACCCCGTCGTGGGAAAGAGCTTCGGCCTGACCGACTATGTTCAGCGCATGCATCGGGTCATGCATGAAGACGATCCCGCGTACGACGTGATTCCGGACGACCGCGAGATGATCGCCCAGTATCTCCTCCTGTATGAAATGTCCGGAGATCCGGAAAATCTTGACCGGGTAGTGGACTATGACTACAAAGAAGCGAATCTCGCGTTCCAGTTGAAAACCGACAGTTCCGCCAGGATGAAAACGATTGTGGACCGGGTGGAAACCTGGGCGGACGATTTTGGCTCTGCGGGTATTACCATCCGCTATGCCGGAAGCGGGTACAAGTCGCTGGTCTTCTCAGGACTCCTGCTCAAGGGACAGATAAGCGGACTTTTTCTCTCATTCCTGATCGTGTTCCTGCTCATTGCCGTCATGTTCAAGAATATTCTCATCGGGCTCGTCGGGTCCATCCCGATCGCCTTTACCGCGGTTGTCAATTTTGGAACGATGGGTCTTACCGGTATTCCGCTCAGCTCGTCGACCGCGATCATCTCCGGAATCGCCATCGGTATCGGGATCGACTATGCCATTCACTTCATTGAGCACTATCTCCATGAACGGGCGCAAGGAGCATCCGTTGACGCGGCTGCGGCTAAAACGGTTGCGCATACCGGCCGTTCAATTCTCCATAATGCGTTGGCCGTTATTGGCGGATTCGCGGTACTGCTCACCAGTCTCTTTCCGCCGAACCGCCATGTCGGCGCGCTGGTTGCCCTCAACATGGGAACAACCGCGCTGGTAACCCTGACACTATTCGTGGTAATCCTTTCCGGATTTGACCGGAAAGGGAAAATCATGGTGAAGAACCCTGAAGGAGGTTCCAGATGAAAACCAAAATAACACTTGTTGCGCTGGCCCTGATCATGAGTTCCGCTTCTCTCCATGCGCAAATTGACGGCAG
>MWCL01000179.1 GCA_002070025.1 Spirochaetes bacterium ADurb.Bin215 | reverse complement strand
CGAAGTAATCGTGGAAGTTGTTGGATCAATCAGATTGGGCGGATCCCGGGAAAGGTCCGGTTTACAAATTTCTGCTACACCCTCTGTAATCCGGATGTCGGCGATTCGTTTCCATGAGGCATCATTGTTGACAGGATAGTCTTCCGGGCTTTCGGCCGTAATGTGGAACGGTCCGAGAGAATGAAGGCGTTCATTCGTTTCTATGGACACGAATGCGTTTGCTGCGGGGAGATCGGCGAGACTGTGCGCATTCACCGCAATGATATAATATCCGTCCAGTGCACCGAGCAGGGTAAAGTGTTCGGGGCCGAATCCCGTCTGGTTGTCGGCATCCAGGTTTTTGATTTCGTCTGTAGCCGGCGCGTAAGGTTGAAAATAGGAATTATGCCATGAGGCCTCCTTCGATTCGGGAGGATAATACCAGGTATGCAGGTCCAGATCGGCGACAGTATCCCAGGTAAGGGTTACGAGAAGGTTTTCCCTTTCTTCGTGCAGGGGCGCTGTACACTCTACGGTGATGACATCGGAAAATTTGTGTCCTTTCGAATTGACCGCGATCAGTTGAATTTCGTTCATTCCGGGTTTGAGCGGTACCACGAACGGAGCATCCTCTTCTTCCGGAAAAGTTACACTATCAGTCTTGTCAATATCCCGGGCGGTTTCCACCCACAGAAACTGGTTGTTTATCCGTGCGTAGACCAGCGCCCATTCAAGCGAGGACACGGTTCCCGAGATAGTTATTGAAAGATCCGGAGTTGTATACTGCATGGATGAAGCAAATTCTACTATCTCCGGCGTGGTTTCAGCCTTGACCGGGTCTGTTTCTGCAGGATCGTTGTAAAAACGTAGCGCCGGTAAAAGCGGCATGGTCTTTTGTTCCGGATCGGAAACAGTGCCATCGTGGTCGGTGTCGTTTATCATGTTGGTACGGTCTTTTGTGAGGCTGGTTATCAGGTAGCCGGCATATTCGATGGCGACAGCTTCGGCGTCAGGTTCTTCCGTGGAGGGATCTTCTTCCCCGATGGGTTCATACGGATCCTCATCTGCGGGATCACCCGGTTCTTCAGGAATTTCGGTGCCCGGTTCGCCGGTTTCTTCTTCGTCGGGCTCATCTCCGGTTTCGTCCCCTTCTTCTTCAGTCGCGGGGCTGGCGTACGAGAGACGGGAAACGC
>MWCL01000178.1 GCA_002070025.1 Spirochaetes bacterium ADurb.Bin215 | reverse complement strand
CGCAGGGCATTCGCGTCAAACCCTTTACCGGAAAGGTTGAAACCGGTATTGGTTAATGTTTTTCCCGCAAGAGTGGTATCTACATTGGTGAGTTCGGGATTCGTAGTATCATAACTGAACCAACCTTGGGTATCATCACTCGCAACCGCTGAATCGTCATAGGCAGTGAGTACCAGCCGGTAGATTCCGTCGACAAGTGGAGGATTCTCGTCCTCTGGCGGTTTGTCCGAAATATCGTAGGAGAAAACCTCCCGCTTGCCTGATCCGGTCATTTCACCCGCGGTAAAGAGCCGGGTTTTGACAACGTCTCCGCTCGTGTTGTAGATGGTCAATTGGAGGGAGCCGACCGCGTCGTCATCCTCAATGGATCCCGTTATACTCGAGCCGGTAATCCAGTTATCCCGGGCTCCCGCCTGGTCGTCGGAAAGCGTTCCAGGATTGGTCAGGTCAATGACCGGTTTGTCCGTCGACTGGTCAACATACAGCGTGTCGGGAATGGAAATTACCGCGGTATTTCCCGCGCGATCCCGCAACACAGCCGTTACCGGGAGATTCGCGGGAACAAGTATGGACGATGTATTCACGCTGATCGTCCGGTTATCGACGGGTGTGGAAACCGTTATCTCCGGCTGTGTCACTATTGTTCCAATAGTATACGCCAGCGAATCAAGCTGGTCATTGTCCGTCATGGACAAGGTTACATCAACAGTGCCGTTTATCGTATACGTGCCCGTACCGGCGTCGTATGAATAATACGGAGTAACTTTCGTTATCGTTGCCTTTGGCGCCTGATGATCTATATACAACCGGAGCGTTTGCTCCGTGATGGTGCTCTTCAGATCGGTCGCTTTGAGCGTAACCGTGGCCATGCAGAGACCGTCTTCAGATTCGATATCATTTAACTTGTCGAGCGTAAACGCCCAGCTTGAGTCGCTCGGATTAATCGTAAAGGTCTCAACGTTCCGGACAGCGCCACCATCACTTAAACGGATTATCCTTACCGTTGCAGTAAGCGATTCCAACCCGCCTTCAGCCTCAACCGTTCCGGTGAAGGGCACGGAACTCGCACTTGTATAGTCGAGGTCCGGCGGACTGGTCACTACCAGTACCGGCGGGATACCGCTCGCGATAACCTGGAATCCAAACGTTCCGTTAAGATCGGTTATTTCATTCCCG
>MWCL01000177.1 GCA_002070025.1 Spirochaetes bacterium ADurb.Bin215 | reverse complement strand
ACCACGCGCCAGTCAGAGAGGTCTTTGACGCTTTCAAGTCCCATGGCGTTAACCAGATCAAAGAAGAGAGTGTAGTATTCGGTGAACCCTTCCATACTCATCTGTTCGAGCGCGGTTTTGTAATCATCGTTGTGGCGCAGTTGTACCAGTTCCTGAAGGATGGTAACAAAATTGATCTGGTCGGCGGCGTTCTCGGCGGATCCGCTGAGCGCTATGTGATAAAGCTGGGTCATGATCCCGTCGATAGCGTCGGTTGCCAGTTTCCGGCTTATGATTTTGTTCATTTACAGCGCCTCCCCGATCCAGGAACGGTATGCGCACAAGAGTTGCAAGTACTTCTGTTCTTCCAGGGAATTGCGCTGGTCTTCAAGCCACAAGTCAATGTCACGCGCCACTTCCCGTGATACGCGGTTCATCATGGATTGTCTGAAACGGAAAAGCTCTCCTTCCATCTCGACGGTTACGACGGGATCACTTTCGTAGGCTTCCGTTCCTTCAGCCGCGATAGCTTCGTCTTCAAGTTCCTGTTCGCTGGTTTGCTTGTTTATACGGTTTTCATCGTGTTGACGAATATGGGTTAACTCATGGGCGAGGAGCATGCGCCCTTCTTCCGTTTCCGGCCGGTACGCGCCGTTTCTGAAGTAGATGTCCCCGGCGACCGTAACGGCAAGGGCGTTGAGGGACCGGACAAATTCGTCGGCGGCGGGGCCGGTGTGAATGGTCGCGTTCTCGATATCCGCGTTGTTGGCGGTTCTGAATCGCTGAATCTCTACCGTATCAAGCGGGAAAACCCGATCCTTGAAGGGGTCGCGCCGAACCATGGTAATGGCACGTTGATACTCCATGAACTCATTTGCCTGTTTGCGCATGAAGGGGAAGGTTTTCAAGAACAATCCCGGGTCATTGCGTAATTGCTGTCGTAGCCGTCGAATATCAGCGACCGCTTCCTTGAATGAGGGAAACGCCTCAAGTGCGTCATTAAAACTGATATTGCCATTACCATCCGAAACTTTCATAATTCAATCCCCCAAGTTAAAAATCATCGTTGAGTATGGTTTTTATCTGGTTTTTGAGTTTGGAACTCATACGTTTTATTTCGCTTCTGTTTGATTCCGCGCCAACATCAACCCCCTCCGCGTGTCCCACATCGTGGGTGTCGCTTCTCGCGAGGGCGGGGG
>MWCL01000176.1 GCA_002070025.1 Spirochaetes bacterium ADurb.Bin215 | reverse complement strand
CGGGCATAGAAGGCAGCGCTTGCAGTAAAGTGCACCCGCACCCGAACCGGGTCTTCCACTATGATACCGAACGACGCGCCCAGGTATTCTTCCGGATCGTAACCGTCCTTGATGGCAAAGCTCCGGTCCGCGTGGTGCGTTATTTTCTCTATACGTTCTATCGCGAGCACCCGGATATCCCGGTTGTGAGCGGGTATCGCCGCAATGCAGTAGAGGGCGTTCCCGTGATCCACGAAGGTGTAGGGTTCTATCTCGTAGGTTTTTGCTTCTCCTGAATTCGCTGCGCGGTAGGTAACGGTACAGGGAAGTGAAAGCTCGATGGCCTTGAGCACGGTGTCGATTATATTTTCTTTGCCGCAGTAATCTTTGCCGCCCTTGAAACTCGCGTACGTTGTGGTAACCCGTTTCCGCGGATCGTGCAGGGTAACCGCGTTCACCTTGCTCTTCAAGGTCGCCATGGTGTCTTTGAGTTCCGTCTTTTCGAACATCCGCGTCCGCTCAAGAACGCTCCGGAGCATGAGCCGCTCGGTGGCGGAAAGTTTTATGGAGAAGGCACGCGCGTAATCGTCGGTATTGATAAACCAGCGTTTGGAATTCGTCTTTCCGTGATAGTCGGGTTTTTCCTGAACTGGAACGTTTTCATTCTGAAGATCATTGAGGTAATCGCGTACCAGTTTTCTGGAAATATCCAACCGGTCACAAATTTCATTGATGGTTGCCCCGCCCGGCCGGAGCATCATGTCTACAATCTGGGGAATCCGTTCATCTTTCTTGCTCATGGGAAAGAGTATAACACGGGATCACAGTCTGTCGGGCAGTATAATTCCCCGACGGAGGGCTGGGTACCCCGGCGAGCGGTACAGCTCCCCGCAAGCGACAGTAAAGCACAATTCGGTGCCAGTACGCTGGGTATATGTTGCTGAGTACCACATCTTGTAGATTACAAATATTTTTTCTAATTGCGTTATCAGAAAACCGTATATACTGTGTGTGCTGATTGAATAGTGCGAAGCATGAAAAATATGAGGTATGGGATGAAAAGCAAAACAAGACGGCGGCTGGCGGTGGCGCTCCTTGCAGGGATGGCATCCTTCCTGTGCGTAGTAATCATGATGACCGGATGCACCCCGGCGAAGAACCCTCCGCAACCCCAAGGCTCAGTGAACAGCTCAATACAAATAGG
>MWCL01000175.1 GCA_002070025.1 Spirochaetes bacterium ADurb.Bin215 | reverse complement strand
CATCAAAGGAATCAACCCGCAACTCGTTGCAAGCTCCGTCGAGGTATCGAACAACGGAACCGACTGGCTGACAGACCTTGTATATCCGATTTCTAAGCAGGACAAGTTCGTTCTCAAGGAAGAAAACATCACGATACTCTAATGGACATTGAAGCGATAAAAAAATATTACTCGGATCTGCTTATTGTCCAATACCGGACAAAACCTCGGGCGATCGCTACCGTGCGCCTCTTGGCCGCTCTTCCGAACGGTGACGGACTCCTGGATCAGGAGATCGCATGCTTTGACCTTAACACAGCGGTCGGCGCACAGCTCGATATCCTCGGAAAGATCGTCGGCGTCCAGCGCGAGGTTTACGGCCTGGACCTAGAGCATACGTTCTTCAGCTTCACGCGATACGACGGCGAGCCAGACAGCATCGGATTCGGAAGATACACGGACAACCCGTATTCCACGGACCTCTTCCTCCGATACAACAACTGGGCGGTTTACACGCTGACGGACTTCGAGCTCCGTACCCTTATCAAACTCAAGATCATATTCAATAACGCCTATTCAAGCCTTAAAGACCTAAAGGAAGGTCTCTACGCCGCATTCGCCGGGGACATTGACGTCTCGGAGCCGTCCCCTTACGGAGAGGACATCTTTAATTTTACGAGGTACGACGGTACACCGGAATCCTACGGGTTCGGGCTTTACACCGACGAACCCTACGAAGGAAGCATCATGCGGTATTCTGAATATGAGGTCATGAAACTGGATTTTTATTACAAGGCGATCTACACGAACGCTTGGGCGGCCGCGGAATTCTTGGGGATAGTTCCCAAGCCAATGGGCGTCGCTTATGAAAGTCATTTAATCTAAAGGAGAAATTACAATGAGCAAGCTGACCCGCGTATTTCAAAAACAGTTCGGCGTGAACGCCGGAAACTCGGACGTCGGTATTTTTGGATCCCTCGCCGCATCGAACCCACAATACTCAAAGGACCCGGAAACAATCCAGAGCCTGAACGCGTTCCTGACCGGCTGGGCCGCTGAAACGATCGCGAATAACCGCCCGGCGCTTGAGGACTTCAACGCCATCGATTTTTTAACGTTCTATCAGCTCTGTTATTTGCTCCAAACCGGTGTCGCGGAATGGAACGCGGAAACGACTTACTATATCGGAAGCATCGTCAATGACGGGACCGG
>MWCL01000174.1 GCA_002070025.1 Spirochaetes bacterium ADurb.Bin215 | reverse complement strand
GTCAAGAAGCTCTTGGGAACGGCGGTCGACCGCTCTGAAATGGAAGCGATACTGGAAGAGGATTGACAGTTCATGTTGCCACCGGGAAATTCCAGGTACCAGGAGGATTGAATGCCGGTAATGGAAATCAGTATTGTCCCGATCGGGACCAGTCATCCGTCCGTAAGCGATCATGTTGCGGACGTGGTACGCGTGCTGCGGGATGAACCGGGAATTACCTATGAGCTGTGTCCCATGGGTACGGTTGTGGAAGCGGATTCCGTGGATACCCTGTTTGCGGTAGCCCGAAAAATGCACGCGCACGCACTGGGCGGTGACGTACAGCGGATTGTAACATCCATAAAAATTGACGACCGGACGGACAAGAAACTCTCCATGCGGGGGAAAATCGCGGCTGTACACGAGAAACTTTGAAGCCGCACTACGCCTAAAACGCGTTCCGCATGACGCGTGCAAGCCCGGATTCGAGACTTTCAGGCGCGAACCAGTCGGGATTGGCAACGAGGAGACAGGCAATACCGTGGGCTTTTGCCCAGAAACCGAGCAAGACATCGCGCTCCGAAAGATCGGGATACTGCGAAAAGAACGCGGAAGCTGCCCGACGCAATGCCCGGAATCCCCGGTCTGAATCCGGATCAAACTGGCACGATTCCTGATTCCGGGGATTCGGTACCCGGAGTATTCCGACGAGGGCGTCCGACGTGCCTGCGAGCGCGCCGGGTAGAATATTGAACAGCGAAAGAATTTCGGGATTATCGAGATAAAACCGCACATACGCTTCGCCCAGACGGTAGAGATTTTCTTCGTCATCCCCTTCAATCATCATACTTGCCGTGAGGGCCTGCTCAAAGCGGTTCATGCTTTCCCGAACAATTTCGGACAACAATTGTTCTCGAGTGGAAAAATGACGATAGGGCGCGGTGTGGCTTACCCCCAGTTCCTTGGCCAGGGCCCTCAGTGAAAAACCCGCGAGCCCGTCACGGGCAAGAAGGGCGAGTCCCCGATCCAGAAGTTCCTGCCGGAGGTTCTCCCGGTGGTAGCCGTTCCGCTTCCCTGAAGGGTCCCGGATAGTCTCATTATTCATGCAACAAGTATAGCCTGTAATGTTGACAGTGCCAACATGGAGGTGCTGATGAAGATTCTCTACATTTTTGACAGCGATGATACCGGCCGCCGCGACGCGGGACTGGT
>MWCL01000173.1 GCA_002070025.1 Spirochaetes bacterium ADurb.Bin215 | reverse complement strand
TTCTGGCGAATACACTTCTGCACTGTCCGCGATTCAAGCTGACTTGGACAATCCGAATCAGTACAAAGCGGATGTTAGCGGTATTCCAGCGGCGGTATGGGGACACGCAACGAGAACGCTCTCATCGTTTGGTACGCTGGTATCTGACATTTGGTCAGCGGCTACGAGAACACTCTCCGCTTTTGCCTTCACGGTGACTGGGGCAAAAGACGCTTCGATTGACGCCATCAAGGCGAAGACCGACCTCATCACCACAGGCACATCGCTAACCATCGCAAGCGCGGTATCCGGTTCTACCATCACGGCACACAGGGGCGACACTTTGAGCGCGGCGCTTGAGAACATCGGGGCGCTGACGAATTACAGCAAGTTATGGTTCACGGTGAAGCGGGATTACGATGACGCGGACACCGCGGCGGTCATCCAGATAGAGAAGACGGGCGGATTGCTCTACCTCAACGGCGCGGTTGGTACGGCTGGCAACGGTTCTCTCACTATCAACGATGAGGCAACGGGGGACGTGACGATTGTGCTAAACGCATCCGAGACGGCGAAGCTGTCACCTGGTAATTACCAATACGACATCCAGATTCTTCGAAGCGCTGGCACTCCGGTATCCACGCTGACTTATGGTGAATTCGTGGTACCGGCTGACGTGACAAGGGCAACTTCATAGGAGATAACATGGCATCTTTACCCTCTGATCTGTCAGACCTTCACCCACAAACAACGCGGGAATGGTTTATGTTTCTGAACACTAAAATCGACACAATACTGAAATCACAGGCGGAGGATAGGGATTCCCTGATTGATTACATGCAGAAAACGAATGACTGGATAAAAAGCCATGATAGCGGGTTAGTGCAACGTGAAAAACTGGCAGAGCGTCATGATGAAAAGATCAAAGAGCTGGAGCGCAAGGTTAACGGCTGGAACATCCTCAATTCGATAGGGGTGGTAATCGCGGCGATCCTTGCCGCGCTCGGACTAAAAGGGAGCTGACAATTTGCTACGATACGATTATTCAGAAATCGTACGGTTACGCAATTCTGGTAATAGTTGGGGCGTTATCGCCAAGAAGTTCGATACGACCAAAGAACGGGCAAGGGCAGCATACCGCAGGGCGGTTGGCGCGAAGCAATCCGCTTACGTGAAACCATCCGCTCCGCTGGTCGCCGTACTGGACATTGAGACCCTGCCGATG
>MWCL01000172.1 GCA_002070025.1 Spirochaetes bacterium ADurb.Bin215 | reverse complement strand
ATCCATTCAACATCGACAATATTGAGATCTCCGGTGAGCATGGTTGATTCCCGGGTAAGATTGTTCTGATAGACATTCGAAGCACCGGGTCTGACCGTCCGGAAACCGAATTGTTCGGTTTGTACCGGTTTTGTCGGAACCGTGAAGCTCCGGTCGATCCACAGGGGAATCTTGAAGTGAAGGCCGGGCCCCACGGTGTTGATATATTTTCCAAAGCGGGTTACCACCGCGTCTTCGGTCTGGTCTACTACAAAAAACCCCGTGCCTGCAATGAATAAAAGCAGTATCGCTGCGGCAATCAGCCGTATCATGGACGGGGAGGGCCGAAACCGGAGTGTTCCCCGGTTGTATCCATCAGTCATGGTCATAATACCTCCGTAAATATACCGTTACTGTAGTAAATATACCCAGGATGGACAAGGACGGGTACGATGTCTATTGAATAAAAGAAAAAAAAAGCATACACTGTGCGTATGATATTTCCATTAGAACAACTTGTAGAATATACCGGTAACGTGTACGAGATAACCTGTGCATCGATCCGCCGCGCGTTTCAGCTTTCCATGACCCGGGACGCTGCAATCGATGATAACGGTGGCAAGGTAGTATCCCTCGCTGCGCGTCAGGTCTTTACCAAGACGGTAGAATACCAGATCGAAAAGGACTGACGTCCCCGCTCCATGAACGGACCTGTTCCGGTTCTCGTCATTTTCGGACCGACGGCGGTCGGCAAAACGGCTGTAGCCGGACGGCTCTTCGGGCCGGGCGGTCTACTGGCCGGCAAGGCCGAAATTGTCAGCGCGGATTCCATGCAGGTATACCGCGGCATGGATATCGGTACCGCAAAACCCGATCCCTCCTTTTTGACTGATCTTCCCCATCATCTGATAGATATCAAGAATCCCGACGAGCAGTTCGGTGCGGGTGAATTTGTTTCCGCGGCGGACACGGCCTGCGCCGATAGTTACTCACGCGGGAAGTTTCCCGTCATGCTCGGCGGCACCGGGTTTTATATCCGGAACTTTCTGCTCGGAATGCCGGAAACTCCGCCCTCCAGGCCGGAGATCCGGGAACAATTAAAGGTGAGGATGGCGGAAAAAGGCGCTGCGGTCCTTATGGACGAACTCCGGGCCGTCGATCCGGCAAGCGCAAGCCGGATTCATGTTCACGATGAGTATCGCATTATCCGTGCCCTTGAAGTTCATGC
>MWCL01000171.1 GCA_002070025.1 Spirochaetes bacterium ADurb.Bin215 | reverse complement strand
CCACATCTATCTGTATGCCTTCCCCGTCAAAGTCAACCGGTATGCTGACGTTTTCCGACTGGTTGTTGCCGGTAAACGTTCTTACCTGCCAGCCGCTTGTGCCGGAAGAAGGATTAATCCTGTAGGCAACCGCCCTGATGCCGGCGTAACTGCCGTCTGTCACTGAAGCAAGGTCTTCCACGGTGAATGAAACGGTCGGATGTGTTGTGTACCAGTCGGACGAGGTGACGAAAATCTTGAACCTGCCGTCATTTCCTCTTGACACATCGGGTATTATCCTGCCGTCAGGCGTGTCAGGGCTGATGCTCACCGATTCGGTATCGAGGAAAGGTGCGGTGTTGTCGATTATTATGTTGCCGGTCGCGGATTCCACGCCCGAAGAAACCGCGACAACCCTGATTCTGGTCCGCCTGTTCATCAGAGACGCAGACCAGTCATAAGACAGGTCCGTCAATCCGATTGCCAGCGGTTCCCATGCCGCTGTTTCTTCCCTGTAATAATCTATTGAATACGTCTCGTTAAGTTTCGGAGTGCCTTCTATCGTCCACTGTATGCTTATCTTGTCCCTGTATTTCTGGCCTGCGACAGGCGTAGAAATGTTAATCGCCGTTATGGCATTGTTGTCTATCAAAATCGGTTCCTGCCCTTCATCAGGGTCGCCGACCCTGCTTTCCGCAGGGGTGTTTGAACTCACAACTCTGAAAGCATACCAGCCCGCACCGGGAAGAGAACCCGTGTTCACGGGGAACGTATAGATAGTCTGTCCGCTGACCGCAGGTACGCTTCCGAGGTTTGTCCAGCCGCCGAATGGGCCGCTTTCACTTACGGACGAATACACATATTCTATCGTGTAGGTATCCGGAAACGCGGGGTCGGCAACCGTCCACGCCAGATTTTGCGTGCCGCTCCAACTGTCCCCGGCACTTGGGTTTGTAATGAAAAGGCTTGTCGCGCCCGCCTCCTGAATAATCGCCAGTTGGTTCGTCCCCACAAGGTATTCCCCGGAATCCGAGTTAAACTGTATCCTTTCCGGTTCCGAACCTGCAGGGTTTGAAAGGTCGTTTCTTATCTCCGCCCTTATGACGTCGTTGACTGCCGCTTCCGACATCCTTATTACCACGTAAAAATCATTTTCGCCGGAATCGTCGTCGGGTATCGCCGCATCCGGGTCGCTATCACTTAAAGGCAGAATTACCTTGTTTTCACTCCACTGCGGCAAGGAGAGAGTTATAGGCGTATCGCCGGATTGCCATCCGGGTTGTGAATTTGATTCCCTGTACAGCGCAACG
>MWCL01000170.1 GCA_002070025.1 Spirochaetes bacterium ADurb.Bin215 | reverse complement strand
CCAATTGTTGCCATTTTTTTATCCTTTCAAATGTTCGTCCCAAATTTTGCCCATAGCTTCCATGACAGGTTCGCCCGATGCTTTATCAGCATCGTCAACCCAATGTGTAGCCGGTATCCCCGCGCCTTTACGCTTGTCAACTTTTCCCCGCTTTCGTCTTGCGTTATCCGAGTTCGTCCCCTGCGTACCGTAGTTAAGGATAAACGCTTTCTCGGCGTTTCTGACGCCTTTTCTGTCTTTCCCCTGCGGGTAGATGTCGATCGTTCGGATTCCGCCAGCCGTTTTTGGCTGGCGCGGAAACCCTATGCTTTCAATCATGTCGCCCGTGTCCCGGAGCCGGTGCTTTTCTGCCGATTTTCGCCATTCTTCCTTGACCGCTTCGGCCCCGGCCATCAGCATCTTGTCGGCGGTTTCGCCGCTCAACTCTCCGAGCCGTTTCATATCGGCCAGCAGTTCATCAAAGCCGGTCGTGTCGAAACGTGCCATTACATCACCCCGTACCACGTCATCGAGTAGTGGCCGACATCAGGATCAGGGACATCGAGCTCATCTGTTGCGTTGAATCCGATGCCCTCAAGAGCGGTGATTACCAACTCCTTTAGCGCCAGATATGATGTGTCTGACCAAATTTCAACGTACACGGTGTATTCTTTTTCGGTTGATTTATCAGACGCGTAAACGGTTCTTCCGGTTCGTGTGGTAAAGGTGATGTATTGCGCGGGCGGTTCAGTTCCTTGCCATGTTCCGAGAAACACAGGCACGCCCACGCCGCCCAACGCGGTTTTGATGGTAGTTTGAATATCAGCCATTACATCACCGCCTTGCGCAGGTCAGTTCGACCCGCCCTAAGCCTTTTTGGTATGCCCGCTCAATGGTGTAAATCACTCCGTTCAGCTCAGCCTCGGTCGCGCCGTTCCAGTCATCAGCGTTGATAACCAGCACCAATTCAAGCCGTTTTCCTTTGGCGTCTGCTGCGTAGTATTCGGATTGTCTGACTGACTTCGTGTCGGCGTAAACCTCGACGGTTGAAACGGATTTAGACGGAAAACCGCCACTATCAGAAGTGACGGTTAGTGTCCTGAGCTTTACGATTTTATCCATCCTCATTCTGTCACCCCGTACCCCGTCGAGCGCCTCAGTTCATCCGCTTTCTCTTTATATTCCTCTGCACACTGTGCGGATTCTCCCGGTTCCATTGCGAAACGCCACCTTGCGTATCGTTTCACCGCGTCCAGAATATGGACATCGGTTTCGTCATTGACAACCGTGTCGGAAAGGCCGAGCCGAATCAAGTCGGCCCGGCACTCTTCCACG
>MWCL01000169.1 GCA_002070025.1 Spirochaetes bacterium ADurb.Bin215 | reverse complement strand
AAACAACATGAGCACGGATTCAATGCCAAAAAAGTACACAAAAGCACCATAAAAAGATAGCTAACTCCTGGAAAAAGCAGTATATTGTAAGCAGGAAACAAACAACATAATCTGCCCAAATCACAGGAGTTAGCATGGATATAATATCGTCTTTTTTGTCGGGAATTCAAAGACATTTGTTTCCGGTTCTGGAAGAGGAAATGGGGCCGCTTACCGCCTTTCACCGGAAGGTGGCGACCACCCTGGAAATGGTCCGAATTGAACAGGGAGTAGGAAACGAGTATTGGTTTGGGCGCCCTACTTCCAACCGGAAACCGCTGGCGCGGGCATTTGTCGCTTGGGCCGTCAGTAATGCTCCGTACCAGAATGATTTCCGGAATCGTATCCTGGCCGACTCCATTCTGCGGCGGCTGTGCGGGTGGGAGGAACGGGACCAGGTGCCGAGTGAATCCACTTTTTCCCGCGCTTTTCGGGAATTTGCGGAAGCGAAACTGGCCGAACACACACACGCGGAACTGATTCAGAACTATCTTTCCGACCATCTGTTCGGACATATCTCGCAGGACAGCACGAAGATCGAAGCGCGGGAAAAGCCGAATAAGAAACCGAAGCCGGAGGCAAAACCGAAGCGGAAGCGGGGACGACCGAAAAAGGGAGAAACGCAGCCACCCGACCCGACCCGCATTGAACGGCAATTGTCCATGACCGTACCGGAGATGATCGCGGAACTGCCGACGGCGTGTGACCGGGGGACGAAAGTAAACAGCAAGGGGTATATCGAAACGTGGAACGGGTTTAAGTTCCACGTGGATTCGGCGGACGGGAGCATTCCCATCACCTGTATCTTGACTTCGGCTTCGGTTCACGACAGCCAGGTATCCATTCCGCTGACCGCCATAACGTACCAGCGGGTAAAGAGTCTGTACGAACTGAAAGATTCGGCGTACGATTGTCAGTTAATTGATGCCTACAGCCGCAGTCTGGGACACCTGCCGATCATCGACCCCAATCCCCGCAATGGCGGGACGCGGGAACTGAACCCCGCCGAGAAGGTACGGTATCGGGTACGATCCACCTCGGAACGGGTGAACTCCCGGCTCAAAGACGAATTCGGCGGTCGTATGATTCGGGTACGGGGAGCGGTAAAAGTCATGGCTCATTTGATGTTTGGCATCCTGGCGCTCACCGTCGACGAAATTCTGCGTCTGGTGCAATAAATCGGTTTTGATGGTGGTTATCAGAATCTTCAGCAGCACATCCTTACGAAAGGATATGGGAAAAATACGCCCGGAGGAAGTCATCGAAAACCAATCCATGTGA
>MWCL01000168.1 GCA_002070025.1 Spirochaetes bacterium ADurb.Bin215 | reverse complement strand
ATCCGGGTCGGGATAGGAAACAAATGCCGTCGGTTTGTCGCCGGACGGATCCACCTTGATGCGGTAATCCCATTCCGAAGTGAGGTATTCGTTTCCGGCCTTATCGAGAGCCCGGATCATGACCGGCAGGTACCAGATGTTCCCCGCGGCCGAGGAAGCGCGCGAACTTACGCCGACAGAAGCATCGCCGGTTGTAGTGATGTCTATCGCGGTTCCGCCGGGAGTTGCCGCGAGGCGGAACGTGTCGGCTGCCGCGTCGCGGACATAATATACGGTACTGTGGGAAAGCCCGCCGGGAAGCGAATCCGCGCCAATCCAGACTTGCGTTCCGTCTGCATACCCATGACCGGTAACCGTAAGTGTGTCTGTGGCAACGGAAACGATTTCCACCGCTTTCCGAGTGTAGTTCTCGATACGTGTTGCGGCAGCAAAGTCCGTAATGGACCAGGAGGCGCCGCTTACGGTTGCACTGCTCCAGGGCTGACTAGCGTAATCATACCCGAACCGGTAAGCAACGGCGTTGGCAGGAAGGCCGGAACCGCCGTCTGAAACAAGACCGGTTATCGTCAGATTCCCGAATACCTGGTCAACTTCATGTTCGGGATAGGAATACTCGACCTCCGGTTCCGTGTTGTCAATCAGGATTGTTTTGGTCGCGTTACTTTCAAGCCCCGAATTGTCGGTAACGGTAATGTTGATGGTAAGGGCCCCATCGGTTACGCTGCTTATGTCAAAAGGCTCGGAACGGAACACCGTAAAGTCGGTGATGCTTACAGGTTGTTTAATATCATCACTGTCCAGAGTCTGGGTCTCCTCCAGGGTCGCTCCCGGTACCGTAACCTTAACGGTAGCAATACCGTTATCGTCGTCCGCCCCAATCCACAACCGGAAGCTTGACGAAGTACCGCCAAACGCCATGTTGGTCGTGAGGGGTACCGCTTCAGTAAAGATATCTCCACCCGTGCGATGTACATATACGGTTCCCATGATATCGGGAATCGACATGTCAACCCGATAGGTCTGTTCGGTGTAGGCATATTTTGTTACTCCGTCCGCGTCCCATTCAAATTTCGGAGGCAGGGCTCCGCCGGTTTCAAAGGTCGCGCCGGCCGCGTCGGTAATCCTGAAGCGCAGGATTTTAAGTCCGTCATCTCCGTACGACTGATAGGTATAACTGATGCCGTTCATGGTCTGCTTCACCCAGGCCCATACTTCGGGATCAGTACTGGTCTTCTGCCAAATTTCAACGGAGGTAACCGCGCCGTCATCATCCTCGATGGTACCAATGACGTTCTTCGTCATCTGGAGCGTTGAAGGATATCCGGTACCA
>MWCL01000167.1 GCA_002070025.1 Spirochaetes bacterium ADurb.Bin215 | reverse complement strand
GACAGGGCCTGCGCCGCACCGCCGTTCAGGCTGTATTCGATCCGGTCCATGCCAGATCCGGTTTCCTCAACCGTTCCGGATATCCGCAGTGTCGCCTCATTTATCCATCCGGTGAGGGTAGCCGCTACCGCTGGCGGAATATCAATTGTTGGCGCCTGTGTATCGATGAGAACCGTTCTCGTTACCTCTTTGGTCTTTCCGGCAATGTCGGTCGCAGTGATAGTGAATTCATATTCACCGTCTGCCGTGCCGTCAAAGGCTATCTGAGTACTCGGGTTTGTCGGATTCCGCGGCAGGTTTTTCGGGGTGGTCCAGTCAAATTCGTCGCCATCTGTCGGATTCATATCAGTAAGAGAGATGTCTCCGCTTATCGTTACAGCCGATCCGCCCTTGTATCTCTGGGTTATCGTGATCGGCGTTTCCGGATGAAGCGCGTTGGTATCGGTTACGGTTCCGGTGAGATCAAAGCCGGTATTGGTGTTCGCGGCCGGCGTGCTGACCCCGGTGAGCTGCGGCAGGGCCGTATCCACGCCAAAGGTACGCTGAATCGCCGGGGTAGTGTTCCCGTTCGTGTCCATTGCTGAAATCCAAACACCGTGACTGCCTTCCGCGAGTCCGGTAAGCGCCACTTCCCAAGAGCCTTCGCCGTCCGCAGGAAACCAGTCAACCCAGTCCTCGTCCCCATCCGGATCAGTCGGGAGGTCCGGCGCCGAAGGGGCGGTCGAGTAGTACACACCGCCGACCGCAGTAAGGTCGGTCGCGAAACCCTTTACCTTTACGTCGCCGCTTGTCTGCCAGCCGCCTTCTGCCGGTGCCGTAAACTCGATCTCCGGTCCTACCGAGTCAAAGCGTACCCGCCGTGTTATGGTATGCGTTTTACCCACCAGGTCAGTAGTGGTTATCTTGTACTCGTAGGTACCATTCTCGGCATTATTTCCCCTCGTTTCCTCTGTTTCTCCAAACGGCAGGTCTTCAATATTCCAGGTATAGCCGGTTCCATCCTTATCAAGAACCAGTCCGCCGTCTCCAGGAACTTCTGATATCGGTATCGGTGTCGCTTCTTCACCATTCAGACTCTGGGTAACAGTAATCAATACGTTATCGTCATTATCGGTCCCGATACCATGACTGTCAGTCGCGTTTCCGCGGAGCTCAAATTTTTCCCGGCGGTTCTGCATGGTATCAGTATTAATTACTTCAGTTACGACGGGATTCGAAAGATCAACGTCGAATTTCACACTTTTTGCTGTTGCCGTCCGGTTACCGGCTCTGTCTTCAGCGAGTACATGGAGCCAGTAACCGGTTCCTTCTGCGATCTCCGCAGGGAAGTTTTTGGTGAAACTC
>MWCL01000166.1 GCA_002070025.1 Spirochaetes bacterium ADurb.Bin215 | reverse complement strand
GCCGGGAATGAAATAACCGATCTTAACGGAACGTTTGGATTCCAGGTTATCGCGAGCGGTATCCCGCCGGTACTGACCGTGACCGCACCGTCGGATCTTTCGTATTGGAACGGTGATTCCGTCTTCTTTGAAGGAACGGTGGACGCTGAAGGCGGGCTTGCCTCGCTCACGGCCAACGTGACCATTACGGCAACATCCGGCGGAACCATCGTCCGGAATACTGAACCGCAGACCATCACGATTATTCCGGTCGCGGAAAACCCCGATACCTGGTCCTTTACCCTGGATACGGTAACCGGTATTCTCACCAGCGGGCTCTACATGGCCGAAGTGTATATCGAGGCCGCCGACTTACAAAACAAACGAACTCCGCAGATAATTCGTCTCTACATCGACAAGGATCCTCCCCGCGCGGAGATAACACGGGTTGAGCCGTACTACTTCTATGATTCAGGTACCGGCACCTATACCATTAATGGTACCGTTGCGGTAACTCTTTCCATGACCGACAATGACCAGCTCGTATCACTGGCGTATGATATTGGAACCATAGTGACACAGCCGGAAACACCGGTTTCCACACCGGTCGACAACCGGACGCTTAGCGTTAACACATCGTCCATACTTGTTCCTGCGAATCTCCCGGTAACGGTTACGCTTCAGGATCGCGCGGGCAACAATGCAACAATTTCTCTTCCCGACACCTTGTCCGTTGACCAGTCGACAGACAAGCCGGTCATTGAGCTTTCCAATCCCGATTCGCTTGCCGCCGACCAGGCCGGGGCACAGGGGAACTGGATAACCGGTTCGGTTATATCGGGAACTATCACGGATGACGACGCGATTGGATCACTTCAGCTGAACATTTACAACACGAGCGGGACCATTGTGAAAACGCGGTATTTTGCCGCGGGAGATCTGATGGGAACGGACCGCCGTAAAGTCCTTTCGTACGATATTTCGGCTGTTGACGCGAATCCTGCGCTTGCTGATGGAATTTATCGTCTGGAGCTCACCGCTGTTGATGATTCTGCGGTTGCGAGCGATGTAACGGAAGGCTGGTTCAGCTATGACACCACGAACCCCGAACTCATCGATGTAGCTACTACGCCTCCGGGCTTAACCCTGACCAATACCGGATTCACCCTTTCCGGTGACGGGTATGATGCGAATGCCCTGCGGTCAACCAACCCCGTTGTTATCAAACAGAAACTCGGATCCGGGGAAAAGATTACCCTTCCCGACGTTGCAATTACTGTTGTTGATGACCAGAATTGCACCTGGACGCTTGCGAACCTGCCGCGAGTCCCGACTGTTGCCGGAATCGGCGGACAAGTTCCGTTTGACGGTTCCCGCGACGGACTCTACGAGTATGAAATAACCGTATTTGACCAGGCCGGACAATTCTCCG
>MWCL01000165.1 GCA_002070025.1 Spirochaetes bacterium ADurb.Bin215 | reverse complement strand
CCCGCCGGTTCGACGAGGTGCTGTCAAAACCGGAATACCGTGGTATACCGGCGGTTCTTGTGGCCCATCTCTTCATGACCGGCGGCGAAGAATCCCCGTCCGAACGGGTCTTTGTCGGTTCCGCGGAGAAAGTCCCCTCCTCGCTTTTTTCCGGATTTTCCTACGTCGCGCTCGGGCATCTCCACAAAACCCAGCGCGTACATGACCGCATCTGGTATTCCGGCGCGCCTCTTGCGTACGCGTTCGATGAAGCGGGAACGGAAAAATGTTTTTTACGCGTAGAACTGGACACTGCGTCCGGAGAAGTACCGGTAACGGTTACCCGCATTCCGGTTCGTCCGGCACGCCCGGTTGTACGCCTCTCCGGCGCCTTCGACGACTTTTACCATGGCTCGGCATTTGACGGTCATGCGGATTCATATCTTGAGATAACCCTTACCGACTCATCCCTTGTGGCAAATCCCATGAACCTCCTCAGAGACAAGTTCCCCCTGCTTTTGAGCATCCGGCAGGGGTTGGCGCAGAATGAAAAGAAGGATGCTGACAATCCGGCACGAGAACAAAAAAAAGGACGGAATCCCCTCGAAGACTTCTGCTCCTTCCAGGAACAGCTGTACGGAACAGTAGATATAGAAAAGAAAAACCTTTTCTCACAGCTTCTGGAGAGCATGCGCCATGAAAGTTGAAAAACTGCTCCTGAAAAATTTCGGGCCGTTCCATGGCGCGCACCGCATCGACTTTGGCGTACTGGGAGACATATTCCTGGTCTGCGGGAAAACCGGCGCGGGCAAAACAACTATTTTCGACGCCATCGCATATGCCCTCTACGGGAACATCCCCGGCGGCCGCAAGGGCCTTGTAAAACAAATGCGGTGTCAGTTCGCCGAATCGGCCGACGAAAGCGCGGTTGAACTGGAGTTTTCTCTTGGTCGTGACCGGTACCGGGTACGCCGAAGTCTTCCGGGGGAAACAACCGGAAAACGAAGCGGGAAAATAACCGAAACGCCCGAACAGGTTACTCTCGAGAAAAAATCCGGCGCCGCGTGGGAATCCAGGAGCGCCGCAAAGAAAAGTGAAACTGACGAGATGATACTCGCGCTCATCGGTCTTTCTCTCGAAGAGTTCTCGCGAATCATCCTCTTGCCCCAGGGCGAATTTGCCCAGTTTTTGCGACTCAATTCGAAGGACCGCAAGGACGTACTGCTCAAACTTTTCCCCATGGAGCAGTATACCCGGCTCATCGAGGAAGCCCGCGAACGTTCACGAAATGCGGGCTTGCGCCTGAAAGACAAAGAAACAGCCCTGGCGGCTTTGCGGAATGAATACGACAGCGCTTCCTACGCCGGAGAGCGTACAACCCTTCTTGCGTCCATAACGGCCCGTGAGGCAGAACACGCCGCGCTCCTTGACTCGTACCAGAAGCAAAGCCGCATCTGTGAACAGGCTCGGGCAGCTGACCAGAAACGAA
>MWCL01000164.1 GCA_002070025.1 Spirochaetes bacterium ADurb.Bin215 | reverse complement strand
CTCAACTTTCTGAGTTGTTATAATTTATTATGCCGCATTGCGTTTTGATGGTAGAACAGGGAGCAGATTAAATTTTTTGATAATTGTACCCATAATAGTATCAATGATATTTTGAATGAGTTCCTCGGAAGCGAGTTCTGTTTTCCGGAGTTCATCCGCCACCAGGGTCAACATGCGATGGAGGGCCTCCACAAGGGTGATGTCCCGGAGTTCGTCACACCGGTCGAAGAACAGTTCTCCCAGAGTTCGGTCATCGGTCTCGCAACGCTGCCGGTAGGAGAGAAACAGATAGCGCATAAGCACCATGGTCGTGTGGGCGACCAGCCCGTCAAAGTTTCGGATTTGCACTCCGGTTTCGAATTGGAGATACTGCTTGCTCATCTTGAAGAACACCTCGATATCCCATCGTTTCCCATAAATGCGCACCACATCGGCATCGGACACGGTGATATCGGTGGTGATCAGCGCCAGCCAGTTCTTTTTCCGGCGGTTGCGCACAAACACGATTTTTACGGTTTGTCCTTCCGCAATAGTTACTAGGACGCTGGCAAGGATGCGGGTTTTCCCGCGACGTTTTTTGACTCGTTGAAAGAGACCGGTCAGGGTGACCTCCTGTCCACGCCAAGTATAATACACGGTTTTCATCCGCTTCAGCATGCAGATGACCGGCGTGTGCGCGCTGAGCATGGCGATAATCGCGGGAAAGGCAAACCAGCTGTCCATCAGGATGTAGCGGGCGCGTATTCCCGCCCGGAGCGCGCGTTTCACCATCGATTCCAACAGGTCGGTGGCGTGACGCTGAGCTTCAATGCGGCGACGGTATCCGCAACTCCGTTTGTCCACGGCCGCACTCGCCTCCTGGTAGCGTTTCTCCGGGTCGGCAGATGATAAGAGCGCGAAGTCTATGGGTGCGGTGCTGACCCCATCGGACCAGGCCAGGCATAAGCATCGGAATCCGCGATAGCAGGTATCAGCGCAATGGTCGTATACCCTGGCCAGGAGTTCCACCGATGTTGAACGGTTTCGTTTGTAGAGCGTGTCGTCCAGGATGAACACCGACTCCCGCTCCGTATTCGTGAGCGGGGTAAAGAAGCGGATGACCGCCGCCGCCAGGGAGAGGAGCAGGGAGCGCCAGTGGAAATTCGGACGTTTCAGAATATCATAGACCGCATCTTTCCGAAACGCCAGCGTCTGGGATCGCACGATCCCCCAATACAAGGTGGTTTTTTGAAACGGAAGCGCAAAGATTGCCGAAACCAAGTCGAGGGGTCGAACGCCCCGAATTTTCCGTATCCCGGACCGGTTCAACAGCGAGCCGATGTGAAAATGAGCAAAGAAATCAGCAATGTCATCCTGAACCGCGTTATTTTTTTCTTGATCTTCATCCGGAGATTGTGTAGTATGCATACAAGTCCTTTCTCATTGATATTGTTGGCGTTATGTTCAAACACAATATATCAATTCTGAAAGGACTTATCAATTAATATTTTGTTTTTTCTATGCTTATATCAAATATTTTTCTTGGTATCACAACTCAGAAAGTTGAG
>MWCL01000163.1 GCA_002070025.1 Spirochaetes bacterium ADurb.Bin215 | reverse complement strand
ACTTCTTCACCTGTCGCTTTATTATATACCGTGAAGGTAACGCCGCTTTCCACGTCCTTTGTCTCAGCGCTCAGTTTCAGAACTTCTCCGACAAGACCCTTGCTGGTACTTGAATCTTCACTGTCCTTCCACTCTGCCTTCGTTATCTCCGGCCGCTTTAACTCTACCGTCACGTTGCCGCTCTTCTTCATCGGGCACCAGGCAGAGTGCGCGCTAAAGAAGAAGGCTGGGTCACTATCAGGCGGGATCTCGTTCCCGCTTGTCCCGTACGTCCACTTCCCCGTCGCCTTGCCACCGTCCACCGTGGTCGGGATCTGGGCCAGCGCGACATGTACCGCCGGGTCTTGTCCGTCCCGGAACACCTGCAAGGTCACCATGTTGCCGTCGTCTATGTCTTTTACCGCGGCGCTTAACTCGAGTTCTTCGCCTTCTTTCGCTTTTGTCTTGCTCCACTTCACCGTGGTGAACTCAGGGCTCTTTGTTTCAAGTTTGGCGCGTTCCTGTTCGTATTCGGCCATGTTCTCGGGGTTTATGATCGTGGGCATGGGAACAGCCGCTCCAACCGCGATGATGGTGCTGTTGTTCTTTTGGCCCATGTCGTTGCAGGTGGTCAGCTGGCTACCGATGGTAGCGGCTTCCTTGCCGTTTATTTTCACCTTTGGCGCCGTTCCGTTGGTTACTTCGCCAGTTTTCTTGCAGCCTTTTTCGAATCTGATGGTTCCCGGCAGTTGCATGTGATTGCCGCTGTCGTGTTTAGCTTTGCTGCCTTTGGTGGCGGCGTTTTTACCGGCTATTTTTACGTCCTTGGAGAGTTTGTCGTTCATCTTTCCGATAAACGGATGCGGGAGGGGTACTACTTTGGTACTGTCGCCGGAGGGTACGCGCATTTTGTGGATATCGAAGCCGACGACTTTGTCGCCCTGTTTGGCGAGTTGTTTCCCGCCGGTGGCGACGCCTTTACTTCCTTCCAGCTTGATGTTTTTGCCTTTGAGTTTTATTTCCTTGTCGTTGGTAATCTTGGTGGCTTTGTTGCTCTTTGTCGCGACGGCGTCTTCACCGGTTATCGTCAGTTTCTTTTCTCCGTGGATGGTTGTGTCTTTTTCACTTTCCATCGTGAGGTTTTTGCATTCTATGGTGATGTCGCCGAGTTCGTTGGTGAGTTCTATCCCCTTTTCGCATGAGAGGACGAGGCGCATTTTTCCTTTTGCGGTATGGATGGTGACCGATTCTTTTCCGGATTCATCCACGAATTCGAGGCGGTGGTTTTTGGTCTGGTAGACAAGGTTTTCCGAGGGGTTTTCAGTGGTCAGTTCGGGGGGGAGGTGTTTTTCATCATGAATGCTACCCAGGACTACCGGGTTCTGGGTGGTTCCCCAGGGGAACACGAGGAGGACCTGGGTGCCGATGTCGGGGGAGCACTTGTATGTCCGTTGCATGGTTAACCCGCAAAGCACCGGGCCCCAGCCTGGGGAATACGGGCCTGTCGCTTGGTCCTCGTCGCTTCGCTCCTGCGGAATCGCTCCAGTCCCGATTCCCCGGCGTCCCGGTGGTTTGCCGGCATAGCG
>MWCL01000162.1 GCA_002070025.1 Spirochaetes bacterium ADurb.Bin215 | reverse complement strand
GATCTCCCCGCCCCATGTTCCGCAGCACTTATCCAGCTTTGTCGGCAGGTCGCATAAGACGCAGACAGACCCGCGAGCCGGTGATATTTCCCGATACACGCAATTAGCGCAGGAACGTCCATAGCGCGGATCGCCGTACTGGATCATCTTGTTTGCTATCACCGCTCTCCCCCTTCGTATCGCTTATCGGCTTTATCGACGAACCGGACAAAATGCGGCTGGAATAGTAAGTTAGCTGTTCCGCACGCGCCGTTCCGGTTCTTCGCTATGTTTACCTCGGTCGGTATATTCGTGTCAGTCGCTTCTTTCGCTCGTTCCCGGAACATTAACCAGACCTGATCCGCGTCTTGTTCAAACCCGCCGGATTCCCGCAGGTCTGCCAGTGTCGGTCTCCGTCCTTCTGAATCGCGCCCTAGCTGGGCAAGAAGAATAATAGGAACGTCAAGTTCACGTTGTAAGTTTTGAAGCTCGTTGCTCATTTCACTAAACTGCTCGTGGCGCTGGATCTTCCTGTCCCGGTATTTCATGAGGCTTGCATGGTCAATGAATATCACCTTCACACCCAAACAGCGCACCATGTACCGGCTCATTGAAAGTATCTTGTCAAAGCGACCGCGGGTGTTGTCTACCGGATAGATTTTATACTCTGCCATGTCATACATCTTGTTGCATATTTTTGTTACTTGCTCGGTGCTAATAAAACCACCCTTAAGCGCTCCTGCCTGAACAGCAGATAAGTCGGATACCATGCGCATGAGTAACGCCTTGCTACTCATTTCAAGTGAAAAGTACGCGGTCGGTATTCCCTGTTGCGCAAGTGCTCGCGTCATATTCATTCCAAGCGCGGTCTTTCCGACGCTTGCCCGGGCGCCGATGACTATGTACTCGTTCTGCAGTCCGCTGGTGATCTGGTTTATATTCTCAAAACCCGTGTCGTATCCTGATAAAGCCCGGCGGTGTTTCGCGGCATACTCTATATCCTCAATCATCGGCAAGATAAAGTCTCGAGCGGTCTTTACATCGTCCCCTCCGCCTTCCTCGGCTATCTCCGCGGCGCTTGCTATCAAGTTCCCGAGCACCTGGTCAACGGTTTCCGGTGTTGCCTTCCTGGATTCCTCAAGAAGTTTATATAGCGCCCTAGTCATTGACAGTCGCTTGACCTTCTCGCAGTAAAAAGCAAAGTTAGCACCAGACGGCACGGTGTCCGTTATTGATGCCACATATGCCGGGTCTTTGTTTCCGGTCTCCGCGTTCAGCGTGATAACGTCAAGCTGTGTGCCGCGTCCGGATATTTCAATGATCTTGCGGAATAGTTCACGGTTGAACGGTACGGAGAAGTCCGCCTCGCTTACTGCCCGGACGATGTTCGGTATAACAGACCTGTCGGCTATCATACAGCCCAAGACCGCCTTTTCCATTTCGTAGTCTGCAAATCTCATATAGCATTCCCCTCTGTATCGTGATTAGTAAAGCATGACGGGCAAATGTAGTTGTTTAATTGTACCCCGCATTTTGCACAGTGTAAAATCTTTTTTTCTGTATTCTCTTTCGGTTTTTCTTCCTCGAAGTCCTCAAGACAGTTTAGGAATGAAGCCGGGTGCTTGATATACTTTTCCTC
>MWCL01000161.1 GCA_002070025.1 Spirochaetes bacterium ADurb.Bin215 | reverse complement strand
CAGTCGCTCGGAAAGAGCACTACCACCATCAATGACGCACTGGAATCGTACGGACGGCTTCTGTCCACAAGCGTACATCGCACCTGGAACATTGATCCGCTCTATCTGGACAAGGCGCATACTTCTATCGGTCTTTTCTACCGTAATGATCCGGCAAACGTGATGCATCCCGATTCCGAGCGGATTACCGCATCCATGCTTGCACAAGCTTTTTCCTACAATCCACGCTTTGTTGTTCACGAAGCAAAAAGTCCCGTTCAATCCTATTCGGAGGCATTCCGTCTATCCCGTGAACGTGGCGACGACTATTTCATAATGCTGCATTACAATGAGAATGATCGTGATGTCCGCCTTGTTGCCGATGTGCATGTTTCTTCAACGGGAACAAAAGCGGACTCCTTTTCCGTATTCAGAACCGGCAACGACCGCTATCCCAATGCCCTGCGGCGAATGACCCAGGTGCTTGTATCTTCGTTTCCCCTGCGGGGAACACTGCTTAAACGTCTGCAGGGAGACGCCGTAATAGACCTGGGCAGGGCAGACGGGGTAAACAAGGACGCCGTGTTCGATATTGTTGACGCCAGAAAGCTACGGATAGCCGGTGGGGAAATAGCCCTGGTTTATGAAAAAGACGCCGTTCTGGGAACCTTTACCGTTACCGTACCGGACGAAGAACTGTCCGGTGGCACAGTAACCCGATCCGGTTTTTATGACCGGATAAACAGCGGTGATGCCGTCGTCCTGGTACCCGAAAAAGATGAAGCCGCTGATCAAACTGACCAGGAGCCGGAACAAAAAACATCGCCTGCGCTGTTCAAGCTGGTTCGTCAGATCCGTTAATCGATTTCCACCATTTTATCCAGTGTATACTGTATCCACTCCATTGACTGATTGTAGTAACGGTCCTGTGCAAGAAGGAATTCCAGCAACGCTTCCGGGTACTTGCCGGTGAAATATCTGGCCTCTCCTATGTAAAATCGCGCTCGTGCCGCAGTTTCCGGTGTTCTGCGGATGGCAAGAAACTTTTGCAGTTCCTCAACCGCCTCATCCCAGTTTCCGGGGAAAAAGGTTTTTTCCAGAATGGTGCGCAGCGCGAGCGATTCCCCGCCCGAACCGGTGTTCAAGTCCATGGTAAATACATACGGTACTCGTTCCGTGTGTACGGTTTTCCGCGACAGTGAAACAATGTTGGCAATGAATCGTTCCGTTTTTCTGGAGAATGTGAGCACCTGGCGCCGAGGTTTATTGCCGGGATTCAGCCAGGGAAGGGGCATGGATCGAAGCGGAGGCACTACACCGCGCTGAATACGGGAGAATTGGGCTGAAATTTCAACCGGAATCCGGTTAGTATTTTCACCCGGAACAAAAACGGGTGAGCCCGACCGAAGTGAAGGCTCATCTATAACCGCATAGTAACAGGGTACCCCGGGAACCGGATAATCAACGAACGGGGTTCCGTCATCCGGTATGGTTGCGACCAGTATCGCGGATACAAGACTGTCGGTACCGGTAAACGGTCTCGTTGAACGGTACACGACCAGATTCTTTCCGGAACGTGAAGAATTCCATGTAGCGATTACCGCGTCGTTACGGGTAACCGTATCAAATCCGGAGATAGTAACCGGAAGTTCGGGAGCTTTGGATTCTGCAAGTACCGGTACCAGCATGGAATTGCTCGCCGGAAGGAAAAAATCGTAATT
>MWCL01000160.1 GCA_002070025.1 Spirochaetes bacterium ADurb.Bin215 | reverse complement strand
CCCGTGTCGGGGTGCAATAAACTCGATCAACCGGATCTCCGGTGACGTTCCCAGTAATTCGGTAAGTAGAGGCATTTTCCTTCTGTTAGAAAAAGTATGGTTCGCCACACATATGTGTGGCGCAAGGCATTCGCATGGCAACGAAATGCAACAACTCGATGAGCGGTACACGGGAATATTCTCGCCCCGATATTCTTCCCGAATCCCTGTCCGGCAGACCGGGTATTTGTCTGCACGGCCGTCCGTATTGTGATACCCTGAACGGAGTGCGCAGGGACGATGATAATTAGAGATCAACCAATTCGTCGAAGAAGAACCGGTGACAGCGAATCCGGTGTCGCTCGAAGAACTCGATCAACCCATCGATCTCATAGAGGTCAAGATACTCATCATCAGAAAGTAGATCGTCGTTGATAACCTTCTCACGAAGGCGGAACGCTTGCTCAGCATCGTGTTTGCTCTCAAACGCGATGTCGCCGAGAACGTCGTCGAGCCGGGTAATGTGAACGACGTACATTGTTACTCCTCTGAGAGGTAAGTATTTATCCGGTCACGGATCTCGGCAAACGTATATTCTTTCAGCAACTCCCCGTTCCGGAAGACCGGAACCAACAGATCTGCTGATGCATACGCATGGTCATAGATTGCCGGATCAACCTGCACGGTCTTGAATTTGCCAGACGAATTCTGAATCAATTTCAGCATTCCGCGTTTCGACTGTTTGCCGTTGTCATGTTCGTCGACATAAATGCGTTCAACGATACATCCTTCTAATTTTTCCATCTCTTTCTTTGAATTCGGCAAAGGTCATAACCTGTTTCGGCATATTAGGTCCTCCTCAAATATTTCCGTCAATAAAGATCCGCTGATACTCGGCGTCCACCAGAATATCGTTGTAATTGAACGCACGTTTCTCGCCCCACTCCATCAGGGCATCACGTTTCGTGATCGCGCCGGTGTTCACCTGTTTTCGAAGGATGTACAGCCGTTCGGCCAGCAACACCGCCTCCATCTCCGTCGCAAACTCCGGACGTTCCCGATACCTCCGGACGAAATGACAGAGGTGTTTCCGGCCGACCGGGATCTTGCACGCAACCGGGTTCCCTTGTTCCGCGAACCGATGGTTCGCCGCACACGTTGCACAAATATGTTGGATCTCCAATACTTCAATGTTGAGGTAGGCGTCGCCCCCCTCATTCGTAATACTATATTCTGGAGTGTCCATAATTACCACGTTGTATCCGAATCGCCATAGTTACACACCGGACAGACGACGGTCCACGCATGGTACCCGGTGGTGTACAGCAGATGGTTGCCGCAGATCGGACAGACCGACTCGGTCGCTGACCATCGGTTATTGTCACGATACTTGATGCCCAGATGCGAGTCCAAACACCCATCGTAGCCGATGAACGGCGGCTGGTCGTCGAACTGCTTGTAATCGTCCGGAAGACAGGCATAGATCTTCTCAACCAACGCCTGTGCTTCTCCCGCCGGATCAATGTTTCGCGGATTGGCTATCGACCACGGCCGCGGTATTGTAATCCGGAGCGTCACTTCGACGAGGTCGGCGGGGATATCGTCGATCGTCTGGTTCTTGTTCAGGTATCCGTGTTGTCGCCACAACTCGGTCATCCGGTGTTTGACATGCCGGAAGTACTCGGCGTAATACAATTCCCGGTTCTCCCACCCCATCTCCAGCAGTTCGGCCAGATGCCGGTGCAGGAACTGA
>MWCL01000159.1 GCA_002070025.1 Spirochaetes bacterium ADurb.Bin215 | reverse complement strand
TGGACACAAAATCCCTTGAGTTACTCTATCAACCCGTCTATTCGACTGCCCGTCAAAGGATAACCGCAATCGAGGTACTGGTTGCGCTCCCGCTTCCCGGGGGAGAGCGGGCGTACCAGAGCGAAGTGTTACATCTGGCTGAGCGTACCGGCCTGGGACAGCGTCTGGGTGAACTGATTCTGGAAAAAGCGTTTACCTGGTATGTGTCCAATTTTCTTTCAACCCGGGGGATCGAACAATTGCAGATTCGGCTTCTCGAATCCCAGTGTCTCGAAACTGATTGGCCGCGAACCGTACTGAGAATTGCCGAAAAAACAGGTATGGACCTATCGCACCTCTGTCTCGAAATAACGGAAACCTCGGTGGTGAATACCCTCAGTACATTGAAACTCAACATGGAGTTCCTGCTTGCGAAGAATGTTTCTTTTGCGCTGGATGATTACGGTTCGGGATACACCGATTTTGGCGAAATTCTCGAGATGCCTTTTTCCATTATCAAACTGGACAAAAAGATCGTTCATGCCGGTTTGCAAACCAAAAAAGGAGAGCGGCTGCTGGAGGGATCCGTTTCCCTGTTCAGGCAGATTGGCTGGCCAATTGTTGCAGAAGGTGTGGAAACGGATGAACAGGCTGCCTTCCTTGCCGCGATGGGGTGCCAGTACCTCCAGGGGTACCATTTCGGGTATCCCGTAAATGGCGACGTTCTTTTATCCATGCTCTCCTGAATTGTCGTGCGGATCAGTTTTTCCTGATTCCCACTGCGCGGTTTTTGCCCTGTCGTTTTGCTTCATATAGTGCATCATCTGCCCGTGCAATCAGGGAATCAATGGAATCATCGGCTATGTGTGCGGTAATTCCTATGCTGATGGTCACCGGAGTCAGGGTTGAAAGGTAGGTGGACGCAACCTCCGCGCAAAAATTTTCCGCCGCAATCACACCGGATTCATAGGGAGTATCGGTGAGTAAAACCAGGAACTCCTCGCCGCCCCATCGTCCGGCATAGTCAGAGGCCCTGAGTGCCGATGACATGAGACGGGCAAGGTTCTTCAACACGGTGTCTCCTTCAGCGTGACCGAAACGGTCGTTGACCTGTTTGAAGTTGTCGATATCAATCATCATGACCGAAAGCGGCTTTTCATACCGTTTAACCCGGTCCATTTCCTGTTCAAGAATTCTGACCAGGGCAGTACGGTTGCGCAGACCGGTAAGCATGTCGGTTAGCGACAAATGCTTCATTTTCTCCCGCTCCCGAAAGAGGATCAACGCTGCACCGAATAATGTGAGGAAAATGACAACCGATATCCCGATGATTACAAGATAGTCCCGCAAATAGTTTGATAGAACCGTATCGTCAGAAACCGCGACAAAACAGGCGACCGGTCGACCGGAAAGATCCTTTACAAAATGAACAAGTACAAGTTTCCGCGAACCCTGATGCATTGCCGCATAGCCACCGTTCTGACCAGAATCAAGTATGGGATGAAGCAGGTCAGCCGTTTTTTCAAAAAGCTCCTTGTTGTCATGTTCGGGAAGGACTTCCCGGTCAAAGAGAAACTCAGGAGAAAAATAGCTGTCCATGTATCTGGTTCGATCATCTTCAAAGATGATCGATTCAACGACATCACGCCTGATTCCGAAATAGTAATCGGCCTTTTCCAGTTGTGAAAGTATGTCAAGAAACGAGTTCATGGAGAAAGACAACTCCACAGAACCGTAGTGCTCTCCGTCAAGGATGAGCGGATACACAAAGCGGTAGGCATTATATATTCTTCCCGGTTCAAAGGCCACGACCGGTTCCTT
>MWCL01000158.1 GCA_002070025.1 Spirochaetes bacterium ADurb.Bin215 | reverse complement strand
CCAAGCCGACGAGAGAGTGGTATACCTTTGGCGGATATTGGGACGCTACAAGCGACGGAATGCAATACTATACCGCGTCAATGGCGAGCTCAAGGAGTTGGGATAAAGCTGAAAATACGACGCTATACGCCAGATGGACGGGCAATACATATACCGTAACTTTTAACAAGCAGAGCGGAACGGGAGGAACGAACAGCGTAACGGCTACATACGGCTCGGCTATGCCGACTGCGACCAAGCCGACTAGGACGGGCTATACCTTTGGCGGATATTGGGACGCAACGAGCGGAGGAACGCAATACTATACCGAGTCAATGGCGAGCTCGAGGAGTTGGGATAAGACGGCAAATACGACGCTATACGCAAGATGGACTATCAATCAATACACGGTAACTTTTGATAGTAACGGAGGGAGTTCGGTAGATCAACAGACAATAAATTACGGGGGAAAAGCGACTCAACCGATTAATCCTACCAAAATCGGTTATACTTTTAGCGGTTGGTATAAGGAGTCGACGTTTACGAATCTATGGGACTTTAACGTCGATACGGTAAACTCAGATACAACTTTATACGCGAAATTTACCGACGCTCTATGGGCTAAGAGCGTAACTGCGGGGACGAGTCATTCATCTTTTAGCTCTGTCGCTGTAGATAGTTCGGGTAACGTCTACGCGGCGGGGCGTCAATACGGAACGGGAAGTTTTAAATACGGACCCGGGGTTAGCGTCGCGGGGACTTCTTCAGGCTCTAATGTAGTTCTTGTGAAGTATAACTCTTCCGGAAAGGCTCTATGGGCTAAGAGCGTAACGTCGGGGACGAGTTCTTCATATTTTTATTCTGTTGCTGTCGATAGTTCGGGGAATATCTACGCGGCGGGGTATCAATACGGAACGGGAAGTTTTAAATACGGACCCGGGGTTAGCGTCGCGGGGACTTCTTCAGGCTCTAATGTAGTTCTTGTGAAGTATAACTCCTCCGGAACTGCGCTATGGGCTAAGAGCGTAACGGCGGGGACGAGTCCGTCGGAGTTTAATTCCGTCGCCGTAGATAGTTCGGGCAACGTTTACGCGGCGGGGTATAAATACAATACGGGAAGTCTTACTTACGGAGAGGGGGTTAGCGTCGCGGGGAGTTATTCAGGCTCTAATGTAGTTCTTGTGAAGTACGACTCCTCGGGAACTGCGCTATGGGCTAAGAGCGTAACTGCGGGAGATAGCTACTCGCTCTTTAATTCCGTCGCTGTAGATAGTTCGGGCAACGTTTACGCGGCGGGAAGTCAAGGAGGAACGGGAAGTCTTACTTACGGCGCGGGAGTCAGCGTCGCGGGGAGTTATTCAGGCTATAATTTAGTTCTTGTGAAGTACGACTCCTCCGGAACTGCTCTATGGGCTAAGAGCGTAACTGCGGGGACGAGCGAATCGCGCTTTAATTCCGTCGCCGTCGATAGTTCGGGTAACGTCTACGCGGCGGGGTATCAGAGTTATCCAAGCTCTAATGTAGTTCTTGTGAAGTACGACTCCTCCGGAACTGCTCTATGGGCTAAGAGCGTAACTGCGGGAGATAGCTACTCGCTCTTTAATTCCGTCGCTGTAGATAGTTCGGGTAACGTTTACGCGGCGGGGTGGCAATACGGAACGGGAAGTTTTACTTACGGCGCGGGAGTCAGCGTCGCGGGGAGTTATGCCGACGGCTCTAATGTAGTTCTTGTGAAGTACGACTCCTCGGGAAACGCGCTATGGGCTAAGAGCGTAACGGCGGGGACGGATGTATCGAGTTTTAGTTCCGTCGCCGTCGATAGTTCGGGTAACGTTTACGCGGCGG
>MWCL01000157.1 GCA_002070025.1 Spirochaetes bacterium ADurb.Bin215 | reverse complement strand
GCATAATACTATCACCTACTACCTGATTTGGCAGCGCAGATATAAATAATCTCCGAAGGATAAAAAAGAAGAAATGAGAGTTACACGTTTCGCCGTGATTTTCGCGGTTTTACCGCCTTGATCACAGGGTTCCCCTGCTTGTCTTCCACGATGTCATACTTCAAGGCACCGGCCTTTACCGTATAGATTCCTTCCGTGATCCCTATCGCCTGCAGATAGGCGATGGTATCGAGTTCCAGTTGTTTGGCAATCTCATCGAGCGGATACCCTTTCGGAAACCGGGCATCTCGGATCGCGGCCGTGATCGAATTCTTGTCGATCGTGATCCCCATGATTACCGGTTCGACTGTTTTGCGGTAATGGTTCGTGTTCGTTGCGATTCTCTCTTGAGAAATTTCGATAACTTCTTCCGTGTTCCCAGGTTCTTCATCTTCATGATTTACACCTCAAGTTGGTATACATACTTGCATACAAAAATATATAAGGGTTCCGCGCACACACGACGGCGATCAGAAAAACTTCAGTTTGACCTCGTTCAACTTGTATTTTCCCAACCGTGCCCCGCTCTTGAAATCAATCACTTCGACCGAGATGACGTTGTCCAGGGTGTCCTGCAGGTCCTGCACCCGTATCAAACCATCTGGCGTTTTGATCTTAAACACCAGCATGTTTTTGCTGGCTTTTCCGGTTTTCTCCCGCACGCTGTTCATACCGACCGTCCCGCACGATGTCCGACGGCCGCAGGGTACCATACTACCATTTCCATTGTCTGTCATGCTATCTCCTATGCGAAGCTGTTCGCCCCCCGTCCGGTCAACCACTGGATGAACGCGAAGACGACCGGAAGGTAAAAGAATGCTTGTACCAAGGCGGCAACATATGCGCCGACGAACGGTTGCAACATCATATACTCGATCGTCAACGTCTCTTTCGCCAACCCGAACAACATTCCGATTGAATCGAGGAGTGCAGACGCTTCAAACGAGAATGGAATGCTGTTTGCGGAAAAATTCGTCTTGTTGACATCCAGATAGTCAACATTATGATAAATATCGATCGACGAGATTGAATCATTCACTGGAACAAATTCACCGGTCATGGTGTTGAACTCCACTCCCGGGTAGGCCGAATGGAACATATCAACATGGAACAGGATCGATAACGCGATCTGTATTGCCGCGGTAAAGACAATAATTGTCCACGCCCTCACGTGATCACCCCCAGAATTTCGTGCCGTTTGTTAATTCGTCGTTGCATTGTGTCTCCGTGACGTATATCGCTGTATACCATAATGGCGTCGCAAACCAATATAAAGGTTTTCCGTCATCTCGATGAAAAACGGATATTTTTAAAAAAGAAGGATTTAACGCCGGGTTCCACGAATCAGGATGGAAATGATAGCCACGAACCCGGCAATCCCGATCATGGCATACGATACCGTGGTGAACCCGAACAAGGCAAACCCGCCGGCCAGCGCCACCAGGAGGAGGCCGCCTTTGGTACTGTGAGCGTAGCTGAACAGGCCGCCGACCGCCATAATGATGAGGGTAAAGATGGCGTTCTTCATGTGCACGTCGAGATCGCCGAGCGGGATGTTGTAGATCGACGCCGTATGGACGATCTTCGACATCCGGATCTGGTTCCCGGTAAACCGGGTGGCGTCGACATCGACTTTGTAGACATAATCCGGGTTCCCCGCCACGGTGACGATTAACTGGTCGGTATTATAGACGGTCTGCTGCGTAACGATTGATTTGTCGTTCGTGTTGACGACCCGGATCGTGATACTCTGTGCCAGTTCCACATCGGTGTATGACCCGGTAATAATGTTCGT
>MWCL01000156.1 GCA_002070025.1 Spirochaetes bacterium ADurb.Bin215 | reverse complement strand
CGAATCGACGAGTATCCCCAGATGATGCGAAAGCGTCGGCTGTGAAAGATCAAAATAGTCAAGCAATTCACAGGCGCACACTTCTCCGCACGACAGGATGTGTACAATTTTACTCCGGGTTTCATCGGCCAGAGCCTTGAAAAGAGCAGTTCCCCGCAAGAAATCAATTTCCATGGCATACCTCTTTCATATAGATCATCATCTATATAAAGAATAGGGTACATATAGACCGATGTCAATATGAACAGGGGTGTTTGTACGTCATTTCAGAAAACCGTTCTGCACCGGTTTCCACTGGACAGATTCACCGATATGGGTTCATACTGTGTTTGATGTCATTTGTTTCTCGAGTCTACAAAACAGACGCTCCGATAATCGGGTTGCTCATAAACCAGATTGAAGGCCGATATCAGTCGCTCATCCGGCGCGGTCTTGCTGATCTCGCCCGGGAAACCGGGGTTCACCTCAAGATTTTTGTAGGCCGTTCGCTTGGTTCTCCCTATGGAAACGAAAACCTCTTTAACCGTATCTACTCACTTGCCGGCGGCTCGTCTCATGAACAACGGCCGGACGGACTCGTGGTTACCGCAGGATCAATCGGCAGCTTTCTCGAACCGGAACAGAACAGGGCATTTCTCGACTCCTTCAAATCCGTTCCTCTGGTGACAATCGGCATGAATCTTCCGGGATACCCGAGTGTCGAAACCGACAATACCGGCGGCATGACCGCCCTCACGGAACATCTGGTCCAGTCCCACAATTTTTCCAGCTTTGCCTTTCTCTCGGGTCCGGACAACAGCCCGGACGCCACCGCACGCCGTACGGCATGGAATAAAACCCTTGAGCGCCGGGGAATACCGGAAGAGAAGCGGATAGTCTATCCGGGAGATTTAAGCTACGGATCAGGCCAGGCCCTTGCAGCACGCTTTGGATCCGGCTCGCGACTCCCCTTCGATATTCTCTCCTGTGCCAACGACGACATGGCGCTTGGATTTATACAGAACATGGGACGACAGGGTTTCCGCTGTCCGCGGGACTATGCCGTAACCGGATTCGACGACATACAGGAATCCGGCTTTCTCTCTCCCCTTATGACCACGGTACATCAGCCCCTCTATGAGCAGGCATATACCGCAGGGCTCACACTGCTCGCCCAACTTGGCCAGACTGATCTTCCCCGCCCACCGGAAGACCGGCTCAACTGTGTTCCGGTTATCCGTGAATCATGCGGATGTACCGACATTCCCCTCATTACTGCGACAGCCGGGCCGGATCAGGCGCAGCTCCCGCTCACGGCAGAAGTAAAGGACAAAGCCGCGGAGGCGGTTACCTCGCTTGCAAGCGCCGCGGTGCTTGATCTGCGCAAATTTGTTGAACGCCCGCTCTTCCTGCAGGTTCTTTCGGGCCTTCTCGATCTCACCGGAAACTGGGACGATTTTTCGAACCGCTGGCATGTCATTCTTTCCGCTGTTCGCCGCGACCTTGCGACAGACGGCGGAGATATCCGGACCCTGCGGTACCTGGAAGATCTCTTTGCGAGTGCGTTCGCCCTGCTCACGAGAAAATCTACCGAACACCACGCGCGGGAACTGTCCATTCTGCGCGAAACCTTGCATCTCTTCCGGGAGCTCTCGCTTGAACTCGCTCCGGTAACGAAAGAGAAAAAACTCATCCAGATACTGACGAAAAATGCTCCACTTGCCGGATGTACCCGGGTCATTCTCGCGCTTCACCGCCCTGATCCCAAAGACCCCGACCGGGCAGAAGAAGACGGGTTCTATGACGATGTGGAACTCGTACCCTGCCTCGATACTCCGGGCGGAACCGATTCGGTACGCATGCCG
>MWCL01000155.1 GCA_002070025.1 Spirochaetes bacterium ADurb.Bin215 | reverse complement strand
ACCCGGCCGGTTCAAAACAAGAACCGGAGCCGTGTTGTCAATCTCATACGTTGTGGACGCAACCGTTTTCCGGTTAGCGCCGTCCACCGCGGTCGCAACTATCTGGTACTTTCCGTCTTCAAATTCAAAAGATCCGTCCTCATTACGGCGGTTTGCCACAAACGACCAGGTATTGGTCGCCCGGTCCACCGTCGCCTGGTAGCTGTCAAAGACCTCGTCGGTTTCCGTATTCGTTACGGTTATCAAAACCCCGACGAGTTCATTGTCGTCCGACGCCGTTCCCCGTAGGGTAAAGGTATTCTTGATGATACTCTGTACCGGAGGATAGGTTATGCTCACCTTCGGGGACTTCGTATCAACCGAATCTCCCAGACCAACCGTACAGGTCGTGAGCAAAACTGCTCCAAGAATGAGGGCTGCTGCGCTGGCAAAATACTGGATCTTTTTGTTTTTCATACTTTCCTTTCCTTAGAAAATATTCATACGGATTCCGCCGGTTATGTGCGGAAGAATTGAATCGATATTAACTTCGGACGAATCTATGTCGGTCGAAATAAACCAGAACTGACCTTCCGTATACAACGAGAAGGTTCTGAATGTTTTCCGCTTAGGCAAGGTTACCCGGGGGAATTCCAGCTGGAGAAGAATCGCTGAAAGTATCTGCGGCTGACCGCTCTGGGTTTCCGAGAACATGGAGAAGTTCGCGCCAATTGCGGCCGTGGCGGACAACCAGTAGAAATCCGGACCGAAGAAATAGTCGAGCGGGAGATAGACCACGTTCGCCAAAAGCTTGAGTCCGAAAACATTACCACCGTACCGCATGGCAGACGAGGTAAATACTTCACGCTGTTCCTTGGTAAACTGCCCGAACTGCACCTGCAGTTTTACGTTGTCGTCGAAGAAGGTAAGCCCCATGCCGACGTCGTAGAGCGTCGCGCCCCAGAAGTGCCAGTCAAAATACAAGCCCTGGATAAACGCCGGGATGGCGTACCGTGACTTGTCTCCGGGTCGGAGCGAGAGCATGACCGAGTCAAGCTCAATATCGTCGCTGCTCAAGCCGGAGAAGACCAGCTCGTTGTTGTAGCGTCCGCCCTCGCCCGGCGATATGAGCCGGATGGTCGGAGCCGTCTTGTCGATCTGGATGATGGTCCGGGTAACGGCTACTTCGCCGGTCTGCATTTTCGCGCGGACGAGCATGAAGTGATACCCTTCGCGGAGATCGCCGGTTTCCAGGCGATACCGCCATTTCTTTCCGGATTCTGTCCGCTGGAAGGACTTGCCGTTATCGAAACTGATCTCAACCGATTCCACCGTCTTGTTCTCAAGGCGGCGCTTTTCTTCTTTGGGTGTCTCTTTCGATTCAAGCGCGAGCACTTCTTCTTCGGTGAACGCATAGCCCGCGGTTCCCATGAGCCAGGGCCGATCAACCGCGAAATCTCCCATTACGAGATTGTCTATGACAACCCAGGGACCACTTGGCTGATAGATTACAGTACGGTCCTCCGAACGGATTATCTTGTCTCCCTTCGCGATAGCCTGAACATTGAGCTTGTGCTCGCCGCCGGCCATCAGCTCCGGTGTTACGGTAAACTCATAGTACCCCGAATGAGTCATCTCCGCGGTCGCGGCATGTTCGTCGTCAATATAGAGCAGCAGGCTCTCCACCGGATCTTCGGAAACGACACGGCCGTACAGCTTGAACATTCCCTGAACATGTTCACCGTTCATGGGATACAGGAATTCGATACGGTTCCGGTCCGGCTTGCGGTACACCTCAAAGTTCCGTGAAACACGGGTTACATTGCCGGCGCGGTCGTAACCGCTCACTTCCATGTTGTAGAACCCTTCCGGCAGGGAGGTAATATCGATGCCGTAGGTGATAAT
>MWCL01000154.1 GCA_002070025.1 Spirochaetes bacterium ADurb.Bin215 | reverse complement strand
GAAACCTTTGAAAAATTGATTGTTCTATTGAAAAGGCGTAATCTTACTTTTTTTAACTGATTTTCATGTTGTACCTCTCATGGCAGGTACCATGAATGGCGAAAAGAGGAGATGATATCCGCGGGATGCATGATATGTTCCACAAAAACCCGCTTTTATGATGAATATCTCCTCGCGAGGGGAGTATCTACCATACCGAATCATACGGAAACCTGTTGTAAAGCGATCTTTCTCCGAAAATTGTGAATCATACAGAGGAAGGTAAATTGCAGATCGTTCCGCCGCAATGTAACATATCGCGTACGCACATACCCGTACAGTCGTTTGAAGTGCGCGAACGGCCGTTCCACCGCGCTTCTCACGCTGCTTTTCTGCGCGTTGTCCTTTTTCTGTTTTCTGGAAAGAGGGCGGTTTCTCCTGCCCTTGTCCAGCACACCGTTGAAGATGCCTTTTGCGCGGAATTCCCTTTTGGTTTCATCATTCGCATACGCCTTATCGGAAAACACCGACCGTTCGTCTCCGCTTACAAGATTCGAAAACTCTGTGGAATCGTGGACACTTGCCGTGGTGAACCGCTTTGTCCGGATGATGTCGGAACCCTGATCCACTCCGATATGGCCCTTGTATCCGTAATAAAAGGTCTTTCCCTTTTTAGTGACGGTCGCGTCATGATCGTGCTGCGATTCCTCACGGGGTGCCGCCGGGGTTCCCTCATCGGGTTCGCTGCGCCTCTGCTTCCGGGCGGCATGGACAATCGTGGCGTCAACCAGAGTTCCTCTGCGGAGCACCATACCCTCCGCATCCAGGTCGGCAACCACCGCCTCGAACAGGCGATCATACAGTCCGGTGTTCGTCAAACGCTCTCGAAACCGCCATATTGTGGAAAAGTCGGGAATATCCCGATCAAAACTGATTCCCAGAAACCGCTGGAAACTCAAACGGTCAATGAGCGCGTCTTCCAGCGCCGGATCGCTCAAATTGTACAGGTACTGGAGAAACAGACACTTCAGGGAAAACTCAACAGGTATGGTCGGACGCCCGCGTTTGGTGTCTTTGAACACTCCCCGGGATATCTCCGCCAGCCTTTTCCAGTCAACCGCATCGGCAAGCTTTTCAAGAAGCGCATCGCTCCTGCTTCTCTTGGTCCGGGAATTAAACGCACCGTCAAGTATGGAAATCTGAGAATTCCGCGTGCCTATCATGCGCATATCCTCCATTAAGCTGTTGTATTAACAATAACTTAATGGATTATTTGCCTGCACACAAATGCTTTTTATAAAAAGATTAAATCAAAGGTTTCAATGCAATTTGCGAATGCGTTCAAAGCGTGTACGAACTGGTGATGCGTGTGATTAAACATGATTAAAACCTATTAAATACAACATCATACGTCCTATTTCATCTGTTTCGTCCCGAACATCCGGGGTTCAGACAATGAAATGTATCAATCCCGCCTTTCGACACATGACCACCGTTCTTTTGCGTTTCAATCGGTGGAGACCTGCCTTTCGCCTTTTCGTTTGACTCCCGGTCAGTGGCGGATTATTATAGGATTGACGGACATAAAGCGTTTCATATGATTTCCATGACATTCTTCATTGCCCGAAAGGATATGACGTGGCATCGAATCCGAAAAAGAAGGACCGGCCCGAGCATCAGGCCGGCCATGAACGAAAGGAACCATCCGCCCCCATGAAGCATCCCGTACTCGCGGCCGCGGGGTTCTACGCGCTCATAGCCTGTGCGCTTACGTTTCCCCTGATCTTCCGCCTGAACAGCTCCGTCTACGGTTTCTACGACCACATCTCGACAGACCTCTTCGCTTCCATACATTACTACTTCTGGTGGATGCGGGAATCGCTCGGATCGATGGCCTCGCCGCTGGTGAATCCGCTTTTCAACTTCCCGTTCGGTGCGCGGATGTTCCTCGCGAACTTCACCGGGTTCGTCGATG
>MWCL01000153.1 GCA_002070025.1 Spirochaetes bacterium ADurb.Bin215 | reverse complement strand
CGCATGCGTCTTCGTTTCCGCCCGCGCCACCCGGTTGTCAATCCGGTAGGGCTTGCGGAAGGTGTGGTACCCGAGGGTTATCACCATCCGCGCCATCGTCATCCCAACTTCCCGATCTCCCCGGACCGTCTCCCGACAATGCGCCGCCGAGTTTTTCCGGATCTCCCGGTCAAGGTAGTTCACTGGAAACAGGGGATTCTTTCTCGTTCGGGGAAGCCGGGAACTCACCGTCCGGTGTTCGACGAGACGAAGCTCGTTCAGATGCCGCCATTCGGGAAGGTCCTTGAGAGCTGTCTTGTACTCGGTCTTTTCGTCAGTATTGATGACAAGGGGCGATAGCTCCGGACGGTTCATGTAGAGCGAGAGGACGTCACGAAAGACCGTCCGACAAGACGTGACGAGGGAGCGCGGTTCGGGACGCCAGATGGTGTCGAGGACAGTCCGGTTCTTCTTTTGTACGTCGGTCATCCGTCCACGTCGACGAAAAAGGGAGAGCGTGAAGGCGTACGGCACCTGCGAAGTACAACCGACGGCGATATTGAAGTTGTCCGGGATGTACTGACTTCGAAGATAGGACTCGATACCGTCGAAAGCGATATCTTCCTCGAGGGGGAAGTTGACGAGCGAGGTGTCGAAGAGGTTGAGGTAGTTCCGGGAGAGCCGGAGGGTACGATTCTTGATGACCGGGTAGGATACCCCGAGAGCTCGGGCGATCTGGCGGTAGCCGGCACAGGAATTGAGCCGATCGTCAAGGTCACGAAGGTTGATGGGAAGATGGGTCCAGTAGTTGATGGAGAAGGTCTGGGTTGATGAGGTCGTACCACAGTGTTTGCACCGGAAACGTCGGGTCCTACCCCGGGCAAGGGATGAGAAGAAGCCATAATGATAGTACCAGGGGCTCGTCCGGGCGAGCTTCCGGTTGTGGTAGGGGCAGACAGGATTTGGACAGAACTCTGGCCGACGGACTGGGCGTCCAGCGGACAATCGTCCGCCGTGTTGTGACATGTATACCTCCCCGCAGAGAGGTATATAGAGTAAACCAGGGCAGAATGGCCAGGAATTCTGGCTTTTTGGGCAAGATTATTTCAACAATTTTGATAGCAGTCTCGGGCAAGCGGGAATTGAACCCGCGACCTCTTGGTCCCGAACCACGCCCCCGGGGTGTTTTATGCAATATCAGGGTATTTCACTGTATATCAGACTTTACCCTATATCTTTATGCTGTAAGTATTTATTGTGTTTTTCCGTGTTATAGTGTTTCATACTGTATTTTTATGCAATCCCCCGTTTTCTATCCCGTGGTAAACATTATGGTAAATCTGTATTTTCATGTTTACCGGCAAGCCATATACCCCACGTTTTGCCCTGCCTATCCGCAACTACAACCCCGCGTTTTGGACGCGCTGGCGGGCATCCTCGCGGCTCCTGCGGGGTGTTTCGGGTGCCTCTGGACGGGCAAAGCATCGCCCGACCGGGCGGGGCGGTTCCGGTTTGTTTTCCTTTTGGCTTCCCTCTGGTTCCGGGCGGTGGTCAGCGGATCCGGTATCCTGTCCAGCGGTTCAGGCCGGGCGCTGGTCCTAAGTGGTACCGGGCGCGGACGTAATCAGTCAGCTCTGCCAGCTTCCGGCCTTTTACCATCGTTACCAAAATCCCGATATTGGCGTAAGCTCCGCAATCAATCAGGCCGTTCGCGTTTCTCCAAAGGCGCCGATTCTGTACAAGCTGGTAGATCCATCGGGGCGTTACTTCCGCGAACTCGGCCAGCTCGTCAACCGTGAATAAATAGGGATTTTTTCCCGTCTTTGTTTTCGCCATCATTCAAAGCTCCTTGTAATTTTATTTCAACATTCAAACCCGATCGGCAGGGTACGGCTTGTTACCTGCATTTGTTACCCCCTACCGTGCTTTTTTTATCTATAATTTGTGAACTATATTTTTCTGCCATGCGTCAAAAAATTCGGCGGGCGAAACCTACCCGCATCCGAACCTCAACCCCAGACAGTACCTTTCGTTTTTCCGGGGTGTAAACCCAAATACCGGCGCGCCTGTGCGTTCTTTCG
>MWCL01000152.1 GCA_002070025.1 Spirochaetes bacterium ADurb.Bin215 | reverse complement strand
GTAATGCTTCGGGCAGCTCGATGGAGCTGCACTGATACTTTTCTACAAGCTCTGTCCCCGTTTCGGTGAGCGAAACGGCAATGTTTCGCCGGTCCTCCGGCGAAATGGTCCTCGTGATCAACCCGCGCTGTTCGAGTACGTCGAGTACCCGCGACAGGCGCGACGGTGAAAGCTCGAGTTCCCGGGCAATATGACCGGGTTCGTGGACACCCCGTTTCAAGGTACACAGACAAAACGCCTCATTGAGCGTCAGTCCGCTTTGTTCCCGGAGCGATTGCTCGAAACGTCGCAGGGCGGTCTGGATACGCCTGATGGCGCAAAGATCAATCATCGGCATCTCCTTGATTCGATTGCATCAATGTTTATCGGTTGTGCGACTAGCAAAAGTTGCTACTAGCAAATATAGAGCGATTGAAACAATTTGTCAATATTTCAGCGTCCGGAAAAGATATTTTGGGCAAGAATCTTCATTTTACGGGCATTGACCACCGCCTGACCCTTCGCATGATTGTTGAAATACACCTGTACCACCTGGGCAGTATGGCAGATCGTTTCCATGAAAGGTATAAACCGTGACAGTTCCTCATCGGAATACTGGTAATCGTACCGGGTGGTCGCGTTCCCCCGGTACCATTGAGCCGCGTTCCTCCCGTGAAAGCGGATGTAGGCTGATTTTGCGGTAACCACCGGGAGCTGGGCGGGAAGGGTTTTCAGGGCCGGCATGTCGGTAATGCACCAGACAAGACCTTTCTTGCGGAAGGCCTGATATACCCGGTCCTGCTGCCAGGACGCGTGACGAAATTCGATGGTGAGCGGGAATCCCGCAAAGGTACGAACGAGATCATCGAGATAGCGGCGTTCGTCAATCTGGTAGTGGAAACTCTCCGGAAACTGGAAAAGGATGGAAAGGAGGAGTTTGCGCTCCTGGAGCGGACGCATCGCCTCGCAAAAACGGGCGGCTTCGTCACGCCATTTGGACAAACTGATGTCATGGGTGAGTGACCGGTGGGCCTTTACCGAAAAATGGAGCCGGCTGCCAGAGCGTTTGATCATCGCGTCCATGTGTTTGGCTTCCGGCATGCCGTAATAGGTGTAGTTGAGTTCAAGCGCGTTAAACTGATCGGCGTAACAGGCAAGAAACTGCTCGCGGGGCAGCTCCTGCGGATAGAGTACTCCGCGCCAGTCGGGATAATCGTATCCCGAGGTACCGATATAGAACGTTGCCACGGGAACCCCTAATAAACGTCCGGGATGCCGGCGAGGTCGGTGGTATACGCGGGCGAAAGAAAGCGGCGCCGCATGGACCAGGAGCGGTTTCCCGTAATGTTGAGCGCGGTGCGGATCGCGTTCTGGCCGTATCGCCGGTTGATGCTGTCAAAACAGCGCATGAGCGCCTGTTTTCCCTCGTCGGCAGCTGTTTCCGCGAAAAGATCCGGCTGCGAGACGACGTCGTCCTCGAGTCCCAGCAGATTCACCATGACCTTGCGGTAGCGGTGCCCCTCCCGGTAGAGATCGCGGAGAAGGGCGGACGCTGTATCCAGAATGTCCGGCAGATAGGACGTCGGGGAGGCAAGTGCCGCCGAACGCTGATCGCAGTGCTGGGGACCGGCGTCGTCCCAGGGACTCGTCATGAGAAAAACCGACACGAAACGGGCCCGGCTGTTTTGGGCGCGGAGCCGGCGGACCGCCTCGTGCGTGTAGGCCGCGGCCGCCTCCTCAAGTTCGGCGAGAGTGCACACCGGCTCGGCAAACGACTTTGACGCGCAGATATTCCGGTTCTTTTCCGCCTCAATCCGTTCATTTGCCGGGACCCCGCCGAGTTCCTGCACCGTGCGGAGCCCGGTTATGGTTAAGTGTTTTTTTGCTATATGGAGGGGACAGAGCTTCAAATCGAGGGCCGTACGGATACCGAGCCGCTCGAGCGTTTTTTTCTTTGACCAGCCGATTCCCCACACATCGCCGACCGGGATTCGGGCGAGTTCGCGGTCCATGTCGACCTGCTCCGCGGAAAAAACACCCCCTGCGGACTTTGCCAGCTTGTTGCAGACCTTCGCGAGCGTCCGCGTGGGCGCGATGCCGACGGA
>MWCL01000151.1 GCA_002070025.1 Spirochaetes bacterium ADurb.Bin215 | reverse complement strand
CATGAACTGTCAATCCTCTTCCAGTATCGCTTCCATTTCAGAGCGGTCGACCGCCGTTCCCAAGAGCTTCTTGACGGTAGCCTGATGCGCCTTTGACCCGTACAGGATTGCTCCGACGAGTGTATGCGCTCCGCCGTCTTCTGCAGAAGCGGTTGCCGAGAGGACGAACTTTTCGTAGCGGGATCCATCGGGCCAAACACGGCGTAATTCCAGGAAGGCTCCCGTTGCGGATTCTTCCGGTGTGAGTACGGCTTTGCCCATGGACATGAGTTCAATCCCGCCTACCTTGAGCGCCGTTTGGGGAACTGTTTGCACATACTGTAGCGCGTCAGCTTCAGGGAGAAGCCCGGCGTCGTGCAGAATATTTTTGGAGGCCACCGGTGCCTGCTCGAGCGCGGCGGGAATAATGCCCCAGACAATACCGTCAAACTCGGCGCAGTCGCCCACCGCATAGATTGCCGGATTGCTCGTACGCATCCGGTTGTCCACCACAATACCGCGGTTCACCGCAAGGCCGGCCGACTTGGCGAGTTCCGTATTGGAATGCACGCCCATCGAAAGAATGGTCACATCGCTCGGAAATACCCGGCTGTCCTTGAGTTTTACGGCGCTTGCCCGTGAAGAATCATCGGCCGCAGGGAGGAATCCTTCAGTTTGCACATCGCAGAGCACGTCTATGCCCATTGCCGAAAAGCTCTTTTCCAGGAGGGACGCACCGGCCTCGTCCAGCTGACGGGGGAGAAGGCGCGGCGCTATTTCAAACACCCGGACGCTTTTGGCCCCGGCGCCCTTGAGCGCGCGAGCGGCTTCCAGCCCGAGGAGCCCTCCGCCGATCACGGAAGCTGATTCCGGATGCGCCTTGCACCGGGAACGGATGGTGAGTACGTCATCCATGGTACGCATGGTATGGATCCCGGAAAGATCCGCCCCGGGCAGCGGCGGGTGATTTGCCGAAGCTCCGGTGGCAAGAACCAGGTAATCCCAGGAAACCTTCTTTCCTTCTTCAAGGGTGATGGTCCGGCCGTCAGGATCAATGGCGGTTACCGGAGAGGCGGTATGCACGGTAATGTTCTTTTTTTCGTACCACTCCGGTTTATGGAAAACGATGTCGTCGGGTTCGCTCGTTCCGGCAAGAACCTCGGGAAGGCGCACCCGAGAATAGAGCTGCCGTGTTTCCGCGGTGAAAACTTCCACCGAGACCGTTTCAACTCCGCTCAGGGCCGAAGCTACATTGATTCCGGCGATGCCGTTTCCGATGATCACTACATGCATGATGAACTCCTGGTATATCTCTCGCTAACCAGTATAGCACCTATCTCGAACTCATACAGAAAAACTCTGCCCACGCTCTCTTGTGAAAGCCACCAAGCCGGTTTATCCTATATAGTATGAGATCATCACGAACAGCCAACGCACTCAAGAAAGGTTTACTGTAAACAACACAACACAAGGAGCTTTAAATGGAAAACCATGAAAACCGGGCACGTGAATTGCTCGCCCAAATGACGATAGACGAGAAGATCGCGCAGCTGTGCGCATTGTGGATAATCATACAGGAAAACGGCGAGTTGGAACTCAGAACAAATAAGGGGTTCATCCTGGGTGCTGACAGCGAAGATCCGTTTACCGCCATGAAGCACGGTATTGGTCAGCTGTCCCGTCCCCTGGGAAGCCAGCCGGTCAGTCCGCTCGACGGAATACGGTCACTGAACAAACTCCAGAAATTTCTGGTTACCGAGACACGTCTCGGCATACCGGCACTTCCACACGAAGAGTGTCTCGCCGGTCTCATGGCCCAGGGCGCAACGCTCTTCCCCGCAAATATCAACAACGGTTCCATGTGGGACCCTGAACTCATGGAAGAAATCGCGCGGGCCATTGGAGACGAACTCCATTCAACAGGTTCACGCCATGGTCTTTCACCCGTACTCGACGTGAACCGCGACGCCCGCTGGGGGCGCAATGAAGAATGTTTCGGAGAGGATCCGTACCTGTGCGGAGTCATGGCCTGTGCCTATGTGCGCGGCTTGCAGGATCCGTCCCGCCCCGTTCTCGCAACCCTGAAACATTTCGTAGGGCATTCCTTCAGCGAAGGC
>MWCL01000150.1 GCA_002070025.1 Spirochaetes bacterium ADurb.Bin215 | reverse complement strand
AACACGCGAAAAACTCAAGAAACTCCTAACCGCAAAATTCGATGACGAAAGCGGCGTGCTTTCCATCAGCTTTACGGACATTGACCCACAGTTCGCGCAGGAAGTCGTTAACTACAGCGTGGAATATATGGAAAACATGTTCGAAGAACTCGGTGTAGACAAAAACAAACGCCAGAAACAAAACCTGGAAATAAACCTCAAAAACACCCTGCAGGAAATACAGTCCCTTGAACGGGAAACCCAAACACTCGGACACACCATCGCACGGGGCGGGCAGACTGCGGATGGATTATCTGTAGCAATGGAAATGACCAGGCTCCAGATGGAACTCGAAGCCCAAAAACAAGTATACACCCAACTAAAAACACAATACGAACTCCTCAAAGTGGAAATGGCCAGCGAAACACCCGTGTTCCAGATACTCGAACTCGCCGAAGTACCCGACCGGAAATCCGGACCAAGCAGGGGGATGCTCTGCATCATAGTTACCTTCGCAGCCGGATTCCTTGCAATCATGCTCGCATTTATGCTTGAAGCCATAGAAAACGTGAAAAAAGACCCCGAAGCCATGAAAAAACTCACCGGAAAGGAATGAAATACGTGCCCATGAAAAAGACACTCACCATACTCCTCATGCTTGCCTCACTCGTGGCATTTGCACAAGAAACAAACGTTGCAAACACAACCTATTCGGACAGCGACGTTGAAGAAGAAATGGCCATACGCGCCCAGATGGCCATGACCACCCGCGACTACAAAGTAACCGCCGGAGACGTGTACCGCGTGGCCTTCATGGCCGGAACAAATACCGTGGATTTCTCCTTTGTGGTGGACCTTTCCTACAAGGTACGCATTGCCAACCTCGGCGTTGTGGACGCTACGGAAACCACCTATTTACAGTTCAAGAAACGGGTAGAAGACCTCGTAACCCGGAATTACCCACTCGGCGGCGTACAGGTTGCCCTTACCGCGCCCGCGACCTTCTCCGTGTACATAACCGGAGAAGTGGAAGCCACTACATCGACCATCGCCTGGGGGCTCACCCGCCTCTCGTCGGTCCTGGCGAATTTGCCCGTCGGAATACCCGTAAAAGATGAAGAAAAGACGACAACCATTACCAACCGGGCCATGCTGACGAAAAACGCCTCGATACGCGACATTACCGTACGATCCGCCAACGGAACCGTGACTACCTACGACTACTACCGTGCCCGGCGCTTCGGCGACCTTGACCAGGATCCCTACCTGCGGCCCGGAGACGTGGTAACCGTGAACAAAGCCGCCCGTACCGTCGTGGTGGAGGGCGAAGTGAACCGGCCCGGCACCTACCAGCTCCTGGACGGGGAAAACCTCGCCGAACTCCTGGAACGCTACGGCGACGGCTTTACCCCGGTGGCCGATCCGGCGCGGATGGAGCTTGTGCGCTACGTGGATAGCGAATCCCCGTCCGGCAGCAAACAGTTTTTTGACAAAAAAGCCCTTGAAGATAACCTCGAAATAAAGAACCTCGACACCGTGTACGTACCCTCACGCCAGGACCTGATACCGGTCATGTACCTTGAAGGCGCCATCGGGAAAAGTGAAATTGACCCCGATACCGGTAAAACACTCGTAACCCTGGACAGCGACGAATCCCGGCGCGTACCCGTACGCTTTAACCCCGGAGAAAATTACGCCTCCCTCGTACGGAAAAACGCCGCCCTCTTTACCTCCCTGTCGGACACCAAAAACGCCTACATCCAGCGGGAAGAAGAACGCCTGTACCTGAACCTGAACCCCATACTCTACGACCCCGAGTACCGGAGCGACCATACCGTACAGAACGGCGACACCCTCGTAATACCGCTCCGCCAGTTCTTCGTAACCGTTACCGGCGCCGTTAGAAGCCCGGGCCGCTATCCCTATGTTCCGGACCGGGACTGGGAGTACTATGTGTCTATCGCTGGAGGCCTCGACAAGGGGAGCAACTCCTTTAATATGCTATCCATCAAGGACGTTATGGGGAAAGAGCGAAGTAAAAGCGACCCTATACCCCCCGAAGCCATCATTGACGCCAAATACAGCAGTTTTCTGTACTATTTTAACCGGTACGCGCCCGTGGTCGTCACCGTTCTTACTGGCATCGTCTCGTATTACACCGTCAAGGACATAATTGAAAGTCATTAGGTAAAATTTCTCCAAAACAATGACAAAACCCCTCCCGTGTGGTATACAATTATAAGTACTACTTGCAGCTCTGCTTGCATTCACGGGAGAAAAAATGTTGGGAAACGGCCCGGTATTGGGGATCAGTTTTGTCATATCGA
>MWCL01000149.1 GCA_002070025.1 Spirochaetes bacterium ADurb.Bin215 | reverse complement strand
CGTCGGTTTTCCCGGCGGCATGACCGCGAAACCGGCCCGGCGCGCCAGGCGCCAGTGGTAGCGCGTCGGCGAAAAGAGAATAACCCGACAGCCGGCGGCAAGAGCTTCAAAGGCAGTCAGTCCGTAATGGGTAATAACCAGATCATAGTCCGCAAGATGTTCCCGTAAATTCGGTATTGGCGGAATGGTTTCATAACCCGTATTATCGTCGGCTGCACCACCGGCCGCGATTAGTGTAACTCGGGAAAAAATGCGTGCGGCGGCTTCCGCAGCCGGTCTGGCATAGCCCGCTTCATCCCGACCGCCGCCGCTAACGAGAACCGAAACCCCCGCGGGGTGTTCAACCCCTGCGGTTTTGCGGTTTACTGGCAGGTGCAGGAATGCCGGGTCTTCCACATTCGCCCGGTGTGAAAAGCCGAGCGACGGGATCGTGTCGATGCAATAGTCGGCCAGTGCGCGGCCGGTGCCTCCGTCGTCCAGGGCGACAACCGGGCCCGCGGCAAGGAGGCGGCGCATTTCTTCGCGGGTCGAGCGGTAGCGGTCGGCCACTACAAGGCCTGCTTCTGTCGGCATGGAGGTTATGGCAAGGTCTTCAAGATCTGCAGGCAGCGTACGTGCGCCTTCAGGATGCAGCAGGGAGACACAGTGGGTTGTCCGTAAATTTCTTGCCAGTTCGGCGCATCGCACAAGGTGTCCGCTTCCCTTCCCGCGTCCGACAGCCGGAACGAGAACGATTCTTTCGCGGGCACACCGGGCGGCTTCGAGGATGGCGGATGATGACGCGGGGAGCTCAACGCCGCGTGATGCGAGAATGCGGTGTATCACACATACCCGGTCGTAGTCTTCCCGGGTATCAACGGTTAGTCTGATGGCAGGATGCCGCCAGGGTGCAGGGGCGGGTTCACGGATACACCGGTACCGGTCCTGGTGGTTATAGAGCGCGGGACCGACATGTTCACGGTCAAAGGCGTCCCGGGTTCGTTCCGCGGCATCGAGCAAATCCCGCGCGTTCAGTATTTCGACACCGGATCCATACGGTAGTCCGTCAAAACCGAAGTAACTCGCACCGTCGTTCTCCTGCGCGGAAAAGCGTTCCAGCGCGGCTTGGGCGGCATCGGCAAATACGAAGGGATTGTCCCCGGTAGCCCGGACGACGATATCCGGCCGATACGTTCGTATGGCCGAGCAGTACCGGTCGAGTACGTCATCCGGATCTCCGACGAAAAGGTCATACCCGCACGTTTTGGCAAGCGGTGCAAATGGGGGTTCCGACGCAGGATCGCAGGCAAGGATGTACCGGTCGGCGCGTATTCCCGCGAGACTCTCCATAACCCGTACCAGGAGGGGTTTCCCGTCAAGGTCCATGAGTGCCTTCCCCGGCAACCGGGTGGAGTTGATGCGCGCCTGGAGGATTACCGCAATCATTACAGACACGGCTCCCAGGTCCGTACCAGCGATGGCGCCGAGCCGGTAAAACGGAAGCGATTGGTTCGGACCCAGGCACGTACCGCCCGAAAATCGGCAAGGGCATTGGACAATCCCGCCCCGGATCGGTGCAGGTACGAGAAAAATCTTGACAGGGGCAGATAGGCTTCATCGTTCCGGTGAACCGGAGCGAGATTTTTCAGGAAAAACTTCATGTACGATATATCGGTGGTGATGTCTTCACGGGGAACGTCTTCTTCGTAGGACAGGCGGAAACTCGTCGCCAGCTCTATCCGCTCTCCCCAGAGATGGGCGCGGAATCCGAAATCGAGGTTTTGCCAGTAGGGATTCCTGATGGTATGGTCATAGCCGCCCAGGCGGATGAATTTTTCACGGTTGTATATGCCGGTAAAATCGAACGGATAGATGGTCGGGGACCCGTCCCGTATACAGGACATCGGTTCCACCTGAAAATGTTTACCGTTCAGGGCGGGAACCATCTGTACCGGAAGGGATTCCATCCGGGGACTGTTCAAAAGGGGCGCGGTACACAACCGGTCATCGTCCCGGATTTTTTCAATGAGACGCCGGGGTGTCCCCGAGGCGGTGACCCGCATGTCGTTCCAGACCACAAAAACACGCGATGATCCGGTTTCCGCCATGCCGGTATTGATCATCTCGCCTACGGTTACGGTCTGAAGGGGGACGAGAAATTTGACCGCCGGAAACCGGACGGACAGGCTTTCTATGTCATAGGGTTCACTGGACAGTTCAATCGATATGACCGAAGTAAACCCGGCATTCTCGAGATTCTGAAATACCGCGGAGCGGTAATAGCGTCCGCCCCGGTTCAGGAGTATCACGGTCAGTTCATCGGCGGTTTCGTCAGTCTTTCTGGTTGTACCGC
>MWCL01000148.1 GCA_002070025.1 Spirochaetes bacterium ADurb.Bin215 | reverse complement strand
GGCGGTCTCGTTGGAGGTTTCGGCAGTATCGGCTTGGGGTGACGAAGCGGCAGCAATGCTGGCGGGCAGATCTTTGAAGCCGAGAATGGCGGAAATCCCGTCCGGATGTTCTCCCGCAAGCGTTTTCATCACCGTGTCGGAGAAAGGTCCGGCAGCAGCCTGATTGACCGTTGAAAGGGGAAGGACATAGCCTCCCCGGACAAGACGGGCGATGAAGGCGGCTTCCTGTTCGCCGGATTTGTCATACAGCGACCAGAGTTGACCGGTCATGAACGGTGAAACACCGCCCGCAATCCGGTATGCCAGAGCCGCTGAAAGAAAGGCGAAATTCTTTTCGGCCGGTTCCCTCGCACAGTCGGGATGAACCCATTCCAGGCGATGTTCCCGTTCAGTTGTTTCTCCCTGTCCCGCGAGACATCTCCGGTACACTTCACCGAGAACCAGAATGCTTCCGTCCGCGGCAAGAAGTATGCCCGCCGGGCCGGTTTGTCCGGCTTCGGCGAGCACTGCCTGTCCCGGCGCTCCGGCTGTCTTCGCGGCCTCCTGAATTGTTCTGATCACGGACTGAAATCGTTTCCACGCCTTTGCGGGATCCCGATCCCGAACGATATCGACAAGCGCGGTTCCGTCAAAATCGGGACCGTAGAGATGAAAAATGCCTTCATGCGATACCCGGGGATCTGCGGAGAGGTCCCGGCAAAAACTGCCTTCGGTAATCCAGGGCGTCACTGCGCCGTCGGGCGATATCAGATACCCGGTGCTCAGGGAGCCCCGTTGAAGCCGGGATTTGGAGGCAGCGTATTCCGAGAGGCCGCTCGAGAGGGCAAGGACGGTCTTTCCGTCGATCTCCGTACGAGAAACGATTCCCATCAATTACCTCCCCGCCGGAGTATACAGGTACCGGAAATAGTCCATGTCGGTCGAGAGAACCTTCTCGAACTGCGGAACTGTTTTCCGGTACGATTCGATTGATTTCCAGAAACTGAAAAACTCGGGATCTTTTGAATAGGACTGAGCATATATACGGGAAGCTTCCGCATCTGCCGTGCCCTTGATTTCCTCCGCGCGGTTATAGGCCTCGGAGAGAAGACTTCGTTTTTCGTTTTCCAGTTTACCCATCCATTCGGCTTTCTTTCCCTCACCGGCGGAACGGAAGGTCTGCGCGATCTGGTTTCGTTCCTTGATCATGCGGTTGTAGACGCTTTCTGTCAGTTCATCAGAATATTTGATTTGGCGGGGAACAATGTCGATGAGATCGATGCCGAATGCGAGAACTTTTTCACGAGCAATGTCAGCCATCTCGTCGCTCAGGGCGCGCCGTCCACGGGAAATGCGTTCATAGACGATTTTGTCCGTGGTTATTTCATCGAACTCGATTTCCTGGGCGTCGGCTCCGAGCGCGAAATTCTCGCGGTGCTGGAGCTCGTTGATCAGGTTCGAGTTGCGGACCACTTCGTTCAGCTTTGATGACGTTATGACCGTCCGTACCGATGAGTCGACAATATCACTGAGGCGGGAATACGCAGTATTCACATCGGTTACCGCTTCATAGAATTTTACCGGATCGATTATTTTCCAGCGGCTTGTTGTGTCCACGATGATGAACTGGTTTTCCCGGGTCGGAATCCGCTGGGAATCGCCTTCAAGGGACATGATCATCTTTGGATATACATGAACGATATCTATGAAGGGGATGCGGACATGGAGACCGGCGTTCGGGGTGTCAGCAACAATTTCACCGAAGCGGGTAACAACAGCCTGTTCTCCCTCATTAATGATGTACAAGGGGTTCAGGATTACAAAAAACAGTACGGCTCCTGCAAGAAAGCTCAAATATTTCGCGGTAGTTTTTTTCATTGTGCTGCCTCCTTGTCGAGGTTCCGGATGGGAAGGAAATTGTCCAGTTTCTTGTCTACCAGTGTTCCCTGTCCGGTTTCGCCGAAAAGGGTTTCCATGGCTTCAAGATACAACCGTCGACGGGTAACATCGGGCGCGTTGCGGTATTCGGCGTACACGGCGTTAAAGCGCGCCACGTCTCCCCGGGCCTTGTTTACCCGCTCGGTGGCATATCCGCGCGCGATCTGTACCATCTGTTCGGCTTCACCCGAGGCCCGCGGGATTTCACGGTTGTACGCTTCCTTTCCTTCGTTAATAAAGCGGTTCATGTCCTGGATGGCCTTGTTGACATCCTCGAAGGCGGCCTGGACACCGGCTGGAGGCACGATGTTCTGGAGCTCCACGTTGATAATGTTTACACCGAGACCAAACTCGCCGAGTTGTTCGTTCATCATGACCCGTGCGTTCGTTTCAATCGACGTTCTCTCGGGGCCGATAACATCAAGGATTGCGCGGTCGCCCACGAGCGTGTTGATTACCGCTTGTGATACATCCCGAATGGTGGAAAGACGAACATCCCTGTGCACATTGAAGAGCCAGGCGCGCGGATCGGTTATGCGGTATTGGATTATCCATTCAACATCGACAATATTGAGATCTCCGGTGAGCATGGTTGATTCCCGGGTAAGATTGTTCTGATAGACA
>MWCL01000147.1 GCA_002070025.1 Spirochaetes bacterium ADurb.Bin215 | reverse complement strand
GACGGGAACAAGATCAAGAAAAGGCCGACGAAATAACATGGCGTACTTCAGGATATTTTTGAGCGGCATGGTAATCGGCATCGCGAACGCGATTCCGGGGGTCTCGGGAGGAACGATGGCGGTTGTGCTCAACGTGTACGACCGTCTCATCGCGCTTGTTTCACTCAACCTCAAGAAGATCCTCCGGGATCTTCCCTTTGCGCTTCTCCTGGTAGCTGGCGCGGGCACCGGAATAGTCCTCTTTGCGAAGATCATGTCCGGACTTTTTGACTCGTATCCGGTACCGACCACCTGGTTCTTCATGGGCCTCATCGTGGGAAGCATTCCCTTTATCGCGCGGAGAACCCGCGGAACGGGATCCGTACCGGTTAAGTCGGTTCTCGGAACAATCGCGGTGGTGGTCATGATCATCACCGCGTTTTTCCGTCCTGACGAAGGGGCAGGGCAGGCCATCACTGCGCTTGATCCGGCGGTATTCCAATTTCTTTTTCTTGCGTCGGTCGCCGCCGCAGCCGCGATGATTGTTCCCGGTCTTTCGGGCTCATTCATATTTTTGATGCTTGGCGCCTACCGCACGGTGATCCGGGCGGTTTCGGACATGAACCTGCCCATCCTTCTCCCGGTGGCTCTTGGCGCCGGAGCGGGGCTTCTGGCGGGCGCCGCGCTCATCCGGTTCTTTCTCGCGCGCCGGCTGGACATGGTCTACGCGGTCATTCTCGGTCTCGTTGTCGGCTCTTTAGTACCGGTTTTTCCGGGACTGCCGCCAACCGTGCCGCAGGGTATTGTGTCGGCCGCGGTATTCGCGGGCGGCGCCGTACTTTCACGACTTTTCTCCTCGACGGAAAAGGAAGGGACACTGTCATGACGAAATTTGACGAACTCGACCGGCTGGACACGCTTCTCACACCCTTTTCGAGCATCGGCCGCTACGGCATGCTCATAACCGCCGGCGGCGGTGTTGCCCGGGAACAGTGGAACACCATGACCGCCTCCTGGGGCAGTTTTGGTGTGTACTGGCACAAGAAGACCGTGACCGCCGTTATCCGGCACAGCCGGTACACCTTCGAGTTCGTTGAAAAAGAGCCCCTCGTCACTTTTTCTTTTTTCGCCCCGGAGAGAAAGAACGTCCTTGCCGTGTGCGGAAAAATTTCCGGCCGGGACGCGGACAAAGCGAAGGAAGCCGGTATTACTCCGGTACTTCTGGAACCGGGCGCGGTCGGATTCGCCGATGCGGAGCTGAACGTGGTATGCAAAAAGATTTACAGCGACGACATGCCGCCGGATAATTTTCTCGATTCCGGTATCAACAAATTCTATGAAACAAACGATTATCACCGGATGTACATCTGCGAAGTGCTTCGCTGGTATCAGGAGAAACTGTAATGACAGAAAAAAAGGCAACGCTCTGGCACGGACGGTTCGCGGAAGGCCCTTCGGAAGAAGCGGTCGCATTTGAAACATCGATTCATGTGGACGCCCGCATCGCACTCGACGATGTGCGGGGAAGCATCGCGCATGCCCGTATGCTCGGCAAGGCCGGCATCATTCCGGAAGACGAATCTGCGGCAATAGTCCGCGAGCTTGAAAAAATTTCGACCGAGCTCGAAGCGGGTACGCTGAGTATCGATACCTGCGCCGAGGATATCCATTCCTTCATCGAGGGTGTGCTCACTGACCGGCTTGGTGACCGGGGACGCAAGCTCCATACCGGACGGAGCCGGAACGACCAGGTTGCACTGGATGAACGCCTTTTTCTCAAGCGGATCATTCCCGAACTTCGTCTCGCGATCGCCACGCTCATCGAGGCACTTGCTGCCATCGCTGCCGAACACACGGAAACCCTCATGTCGGGCTACACCCATCTGCAGCGGGCACAGCCGGTAACCCTGGCGCATCACCTCTGCGCCTGGTGCTGGCCGCTTGCCCGGGACGCCGACCGTCTGGCCGACGCGCTCAAACGCCTCGACGTAATGCCGCTCGGTTCGGGCGCTCTCGCCGCAAGCTCGCTCCCCCTTGACCGCGCGTCTGTCGCGGAGGAACTCGGTTTTCCCACGCTTACGCCGAACTCTCTCGACGCAGTATCCGACCGCGACCATATCATTGAAATCGCGAGTGCACTCTCCCTGCTCATGACCCATCTCTCGCGCTATTGCGAGGAGATCATCCTGTGGTCAAGCGCGGAATTCGGTTTTATCGAGCTTTCGGAGCAGTGGTCCACCGGCTCGAGCATCATGCCGCAAAAGAAGAATCCCGACTTTGCCGAGCTCATACGCGGCCGGACGGGCAAGGTGTACGGAAGTCTCATTACGCTTCTCACCATGATGAAGGGTCTTCCCCTGAGCTATAACCGGGACATGCAGGAAGACAAGGAGCCTCTCTTCGCGGCGATTGATACCGCGCAGTCCTGCCTGCGTATCTTTACCCGCATGATCGCCTCAACCGAATGGAATACGGAACGCATGGCCGCGTCCTGCACGGGCGGGCACGCGAACGCGACTGATGTTGCCGAGTACCTCGTGCGGAAAGGCTTGCCGTTCAGAAA
>MWCL01000146.1 GCA_002070025.1 Spirochaetes bacterium ADurb.Bin215 | reverse complement strand
TCAAGAAACGGGTAGAAGACCTCGTAACCCGGAATTACCCACTCGGCGGCGTACAGGTTGCCCTTACCGCGCCGGCTACCTTTACCGTAACCGTCCGTGGAGAAGTGAACGCTACATTCCACGAAGCAGTATGGGGCCTCCAGCGACTGTCCTCCGTCATGAATAAACTTACCGGAAACGCCTCAAAACGGGACATTGAAATAGAAAGAACCGACGGAACAAAAAAAACCGTGATTTGCGACCTGTTCAGGGCGGAACGCGACGGAGATACAACCCAGAACCCCTATTTACGCCCGGACGATGTGATAACCATAAAAAAGGTGCAGCGGGAAGTAACCCTCTCGGGTGCTGTAAACCGCCCGGGTACCTATCAGCTCCTTGAAGGCGAGAACCTCAACGACCTGGTCAATACGTACGGAGACGGGCTTACCCCGGTTGCGGATACTTCAAGAATTGAACTCGTACGCTTTGTGAATTCGGAATCTGTGTCAGGAGACAAGAAATTTTACGGAGAACAGGCAATAAACGAAAACCTGCCGCTCAATCACCTGGATACCGTAACCATCGCCTCGCGGAGGGATCTCATACCCGTCATGTACCTGGAAGGCGCGATTGGCGTGCCGGGGAATGCCGGAACGCAGGTCTCACAGAGAAAAGAAATACGCTTCAACGCGGGCGAGAACTACGCCTCGCTGGTTCGGAACAACCGGGCCCAGTTCACCTCCATTTCGGATACAAAAAACGCGTACATTGTACGCGGGGAAGAGAGGATCAGTATCAATTTGAACCCCATACTCTACGATTCCGCGTACCGCAGCGATTATACCGTGGAAAACGAAGACATCCTTGTGGTGCCCTTCCACCAGTTCTTTGTTACCGTAACCGGCGCCGTCATGAGCCCCGGGCGGTATCCCTATATACCGGACCGCGACTGGGAATACTACATAGCCCTGGCCGGCGGATTCGACAAGGAACGGAACTCCTTTAGCGCCCTCACCATACGGGATATCCAGGGAAAAGAACGCTCAAAATCCGACGCCATACCCCCGGAAGCCATCATAGACGCGAAAAACAGCAGTTTCCTGTACTATTTCAACCGGTACTCGCCCGTCGTGGTCACCGTCCTCACTGCGATTGTCTCGTATTATACAATCAAGGACCTCATAAACGGCAATAACAACAATACCGATTAATCAAAATTTCTCTAAAAACAATGACAAAATCCCTCCCGTGTGGTATACAATAGTAAGTACTACTTGCCAGCTCTGCTTGCATTCACGGGAGAAAAAATGTTGGGAAACGGCCCGGTATTGGGGATCAGTTTTGTCATATCGATAGTGTCCATCTTCGCCGTTCTCGCCTTCGCGTCGCGTTTCAAGCTGTATGATACCATAGACGAACGCAAGATCCATGAAGGAAATATTCCCCGGCTCGGGGGAATCGGCTTTGTGTTTGCCATTGTCGCCGGTGTCGCGCTCCTCTATCTGAGCGGATCGAGTACCGTCTCCATTACTCCCAGAATCTGGTGCATGGTCGCCGGAGGGGTGCTCATTTTCGTAATGGGCGTGTGGGACGACATTCATCCCTGGCGAGCCCGGCGCAAGCTCCTCGTCCAGGTTGCCGCAGCCCTCTTGACCCTCGTGGGCGGATTCACCTTCCACAAAGTCTCCTTTTCATCCCTTAACATCAACTGGAATCTCGGCCTCTTGCGGTACCCGGTTACCTTTATCTGGATAATCGGCGTAACGAACGCCGTAAACCTCATAGACGGCCTCGACGGCCTGGCCGGCGGCATTGCCGTCTTCGTCTCGCTTACCTACGCCCTCTTCTTTTACCGGTATGGAAACGACCCCGCCATGATGCTCTGCCTCCTGGTCGCCGTCTCCGTGGCCGGTTTTCTTGTTTTTAACCTGCCGCTCCCGCGCGCGCGCATCTTCATGGGAGACGGCGGCAGCCAGTTCCTTGGCTACATGCTTGCCTGTCTTCCCCTCATAACCGACTGGTCCGGACTCGCCACCATCTCCGTTCCCTACGCGGCGGCCGTGTTGCTCATCCCCATCTTCGACACCTTCGCCGCCCTCTGGCGCCGCAAGCGGGAAGGGCGCGGCTTCTTCGACCCCGACCAGTTCCACCTCCACCACAAACTCATACTCATCGGCTTTTCCAAACGGGCTACGCTCGTAGTCGTCATGGCCTTCCAGTTCCTCATCTCCACCTTCATAGCGCTCGCCGGCTGGACCGGCGGCCTCATATCCGCCGTCCTCGTGATAGCCGTCTACCTCATGGGCATACTCTTCTTCACGGTTATCCACATCCGCAAGGAAGACGCGCTGGTGGAGAAAAACGGCAATAACTGATATACTGACCTCTGGAGACAACAACATCCATGAGCAAACTTCGCGAAATACAGCTTGTCCAGCTTCAAATTTTGACTGAATTTGACCGGATCTGCAAAAAACACGACATCACGTATCAACTTTTTGCCGGCACCCTGCTTGGCGCCGTCCGCCACAAGGGCTTCATCCCCTGGGACGACGACGTGGACGTCTGC
>MWCL01000145.1 GCA_002070025.1 Spirochaetes bacterium ADurb.Bin215 | reverse complement strand
GGGTATTGACTGCATTATTTCCCGCAATATTGCGGATTTCAAGCATTCGCGTATTCCGGCGTATACACCGGAGCAGTTCTTTCTTTTATAATATCCAAAGGTTGTTCATGCAAAAAGAATCCATTCTCCGGCGCGTGCCGGCTGTCCTTGTGGCGCTGCTTATTCTGTATCTTTCCAGCCGGTCCACGCTGCCAATGCCCCTGCCGCCCCTGGTGGGGATGGACAAACTGGCGCATTTCGCGGCCTTTGCGGTCCTCGCGTTTTTCGCGTGTTTCTGGATCAGCGCCGAAAGCTGGTCTCACCGGCCGGTGTTCTTCTTTTTCGCCGTGGTTGTCGCGGTGAGCCTCTATGGCGTTCTGGACGAGTTTCATCAGTCTTTTGTGCCGAACCGCATTCCTTCGGTCGCGGACTGGGTCGCCGACACCCTCGGCGCGGTCTTCGGTGCGTTTGTGTTCCGGCGGATCGTGAGAAGGGCAGGGAAATTCCGGGCAGAATGATACATACCACCTATATGCTATCAGGGTTGGAGTACATTGTTTAAAAAGCTATGTATTCCTTGATTCTGTAACATAAAAGTGGTACACTTGTAGTGAACAAGAGTGATTGTGTTGTTTATTGCGGGAAATTCTTTACGGTGGAGTGGTTTTACAACCGGGACGGGTTTAGTCAACCATTTGAGTATTTTCTAACAACAAGTCCCGCGCAAAAACGAAAGTTTTTCGTTTTGGTAAAGAGACTTGCCGAATTTGGCAAGATCATGGACATTACCAAGTTCAGGAATGAGGGTGATGGTATCTTTGCGTTAAAGCCAAAACCCGATCGGTACTTGTGTTTCTTTGTTACCGGAAGAAAGATTATCATTACAAACGGGTTTTGCAAGAAAACCGCGAAAATGCCCGGAACTGAGAAACAACGATGTGTGTTGGCGAAGACAGAATACCTTGCGATGAACCAGGGGGTATGCAACAATGAAAACAACGTTTGATACGTATATTACGGATAATCCCTCCGAATGTGTGAAATTTGACCGTGAATATCAAGAATTTCTGTTATCCGAGTTTGTTCTTGAGAAGATGGAACAGGAGAGTCTTTCGGTTCGTTCTCTTGCGAAAAAAGCAGGTGTGTCACCCACCGTTATTCAGAAAATCCGCAGCAAGGATGCCGAGAAAATAAATTATCGAACCTTATCCAGTGTGCTTAATTCGCTTGGGTACCGGATCAGTATAGAAAAGATGTAACTCTTTACCATGACTCATATAATGAGCTATATGAGAGCTGGATGGAGGTCATAATGAGTGGCAGATTATCGATCAGTGATGATAGTTCTTCTTTTGACCGGCGGCGTTTTTTTGAAGCCGTTCAGGAAGGTCTTTCGAATATTGTGGCGGGGGATGTGTTTTCAACCGATGAATTGCGGCAAGAGCTCGATTTGACAGGTGACAATTGGAAAAACGCTGGTGATCCTTCGTGTTGAATTACATGTTTCGCTATAGTATTGTAAATAGTGTGTTTTTGGGAGGTTGCCATGAAAAACCTTGCATATACCTGGTGGAAAGATGAGTCTCAGTATATTGGTTTCTTGAATAGTTATCCGGATTATGAGACACAGGGAGAATCCGTATCCGAGCTTGAAGAAAATTTGCGTGATATATATATGGACATTCAGGCCCAAGATATACCGTATTTACGGCATGTTTCTGAATTGACCATCGCATGAAACGGAGAGATCTGATACAGACACTGGAGAAATCCGGATGTGTCCTTGTACGACATGGGGCATCTCATGATTGGTATACGAATCATGAGCTTCATGTTTCTCAGCCGGTTCCTCGTCATACAGAAATAAATGAGTATCTCGCGCGTTCGATTATCAAGAAATTGACAGGAGAGTAATTCTTTTTTACGATATTCCCGGGACAAATCTTTGCGTTCCTGTTGTTCTGCCCGTGTCCCGTCTTTTGGAGGTTGGCATGGCAAAGATGCGCGGGTTTGTTATTCCGAAGCGGCGGGTAATCCTTTTTTTTGTCGTTCTGGCGCTGGTTATTGCTTCGGGTATCTGGTACTCGGTCGATTCGTTCCGCCGGGCGGAAAAGCGGCGCCGGGAGGCGTTCGACAATGTTACGGCGACGGCGCTCCTCCGCATCGCGGAGTTCGCGGTCCTCGAGTACGTGTATACGGACGTGGTTGAGCTCTCGCGGAGTTTCCCCATCGGGGGCGCGAGTTCGTCGCTCGTGCGGTTTTCCGGGGTCGTAACGGCGGGTATCGCGGATGTTGAGCGTATTGTGGTTACGCCGAATCAGGAGGCGGGCCGCGTGCGGGTCGTCCTTCCCCGCGCCGAAATTCTCGAGAACACGGTGGATGTTTCCACGGTCAAGTTCTGGGATCTCAAAAAGAACATTTTCGTACCCATATCAACCGAGCTCAAGATCCAGGAGGTCACCCTTTTCAAGGACCGTGTCCAGCAGGAACTCATGGATTCGGGTTTCCTTGCCGACGCGGACGCTCGTGCCCGGGATCTGGTCGCCTCGCTCTACGCCGGTTTCGGCATGAACGTAGAGGTTGCCTGGGAGTAAGTCCAGAATATACGCCAAAAACAGGACTTGTAGTCCTGTTTTTACGCTAAAAACAGGATTGATCAGGAGGGTTGTATGAGTGAAAAT
>MWCL01000144.1 GCA_002070025.1 Spirochaetes bacterium ADurb.Bin215 | reverse complement strand
CCGCCTGTTTCAGGGCCTGTTCCCCGCTTTTCATGCTCAGAAAACCTTTCGTGAGCCGGGTTTAACCGGCGCCTCACCGCCGTTCTTGCACAGGGGACACGAATCTGCGTCCCATATTTCCGCCGGCTGACGGAGCGCCGGGAACAGCGGCCAGGGAAAGGGGTCTGCGGCATCCGCGGGACGCCGGTCTACAACGCAGATTGACGCCACCACCTTTCCGCCGAGTTTATCAAGCTGTTGGGCTGTTTCCAGTGTCGATTTTCCCGTGGTTACCACATCTTCGGCGATGATGATGCGCGTTCCCGGATCAATCTCGAAGCCGCGGCGGAGCGTCATCACGCCCTCGTCGTTCCGCTCGGTGAAAATCGCCGGAAGTCCGAGCTGCCGGCCGAGTTCATAAGCCACGACGATACCGCCCATGGCCGGACCGACGACGATATCCGCTTTCAGGGTTCCTGCCTGCATTTCCGCGCGGAGTTTGTCCGCTACGGACCCGATAACCTGCGCGGCCTGGTCGGGATACTGCAAGAGCCGGGCGCACTGGAAATACTGGGATGAATGCTTCCCTGAAGAAAGCAAAAAATGCCCCGTGAGCAGGGCTTTACAGTCTGAAAGGATTGAAAGAACATCGGTCATGAAGGGCCTCCGGCGGGTGTCCGCATAGCGAATTATGCCGGAAGTATAGCGCAAACAGGCCGGAAAGGGAACACCGCCGAGGGACAGAGGATTTGCAGAATACTATGGTTTGAGCCGGATCCAGGTGAGTTCGTTCTTGTTCGCGGTCAGGTGAACCACGGTGCTGCCGGGAATTGCGGCAAAAGCGCGGGTTGTCTCGTGGTCTGCGGGTCCTTGCATCTTGATGGTGCAGATAAAGTTGCCGCAAAGACCGGATTCGAGCCATTTGAGGATCCATTCGTACAGGCGGGGTGGGTAGCAGATAACATCGGAGCATACCCAGTCCTGGGGGCCGAAGTCCTCCGGTTTGAGGGTGAATGCGTCGTGTTTGATGAAGCGGACGCCAGGGTCGGCCATGAGGCAGGGATCGAGTTCACTGCGGTCTATGGCGGTCACCTGCGCGCCGAGCTGGCGCAGGGCCCAGGTCCAGCCGCCGGGACAGGCGCCAGCGTCCACACAGCGGCTTCCGGGTCCGGGGAATAGTGACTCCGACGGGGTTTCCAACATGGCCGATCCGGTAAGACTTCGGGCAAGATGCGAGACCCAGGCGAGGGCTTCGAACATCTTGAGATAGGCGCGGCTCGGCGGGTTTTCGTGGTCTTCCACGAAGCGAATTTCGCCGAGCGGGAAGGGGCTTGAGGTTTCCGCGGAGGCGAACAGGTGGTTGTTGTCGAGAAGGGTCCACAGGCCCATGGGGGAATCGGGGACATGAAAGGGGAAGTCCCGCGGTTTGATCGATATTTTCGGGAGTTTTTCGCTGATCAGGGCGGATCGGCGGAACGCGGCGAAGGGATAGAGAGCCCAGTTCCGCTGGATGCCCCGCAAAATGTCCGCGGCTTCCTTTATCGATGAGAATTCGGCGATGAACGGGTTTTCAAGCCGGGTCCGGTGCCAGAACGCCAGTGGGGCTGTGCCTTCACGGTACACGAGGTCTCCGTAGTGCATAACAGTCGGATCAGCCCGGGCGGGATCGATGGCGAGTTCATGATACAAATTGTGCTGAAACCCGGCAGCGGCAAGCCAGGCGGTACCGGGGAGCTGCGTCAATCAGGCTTCCTGGAGTTCCTGTTCTTCGAGTGCGGCGAGTGTTTCAACATAGTTGATAAACTGACGTGCGCCCGGAGAACGGAGAACGGTAAAGCCGATTTCCACATTTTCGCCGTCATTCTGGAACCATTCGGGTTTTACGGTCAGGACGAATTCCTTCACCGCGGCCTTTATTCCGGGTTGAACGGCCAAGGTATACTCGCGATCTATGTCTACATCAAAGGAATGGGCGAAGCGAACTTTGCACCCGGTGACGCTCACGTCTTCAAGATAACCGGGGAACGGGCAGAGTTCTTCAATGACGGCCCGCGCAAAATCACGAAAACGGGGTTCGTGTCTATTTTCTCTGTTCATACGGTGGCAAAGCATCATGCTTTTTGTCGTATTTGTCAAGGTGTACGCAATGCGCTATACTTCGTCAAGACATCATGAAAAAACTGACGACGGGGAAGAGGCAAATGATACTCAGGAAGCTGACGAAGATCGCCGTTCTGTTCGTTTTTGCCGGTATTACCACCGGGTGTGAGATTTTCGAGTACAGCGATCCTTTCCCCGATTCCTACTATTCCGACAATTTCATTCAGGACGTCGGCTTTGACCTGTTTTCCGGGTATGACACGGCGCTTCCCGCGCCGGACCCCGAAACCGGGGAGACCGTGTACGTTACCGGATCCTGGGATTTCGCCTACCGTTACACGGACTGGGACCAGTTTGACTATATGCGCTTTGACCTTGCGGGCCCGGCTGCGGTCGCGTCGGATTATTCCTCTGTCCCCGAAGGTCTTTCCGCGGACGAGCCGGTGTACCGCCTGGAAGTGGTCAATCTCGTTACCGGCGGGCATTTCGAGTCGGGGCAAACCGGAACCTGGGGCGGTTCGGGAACCGCTGTGCATGATCCATTTCTCCGTATTACCGGAACCGGCAGTATGCGTCTCGATGCGTTTTCTTCACAGGACGTGTTCTTTACGCCGGCAACCCTGGCCGGTTTTTCGTCCCGGGCCGCCGTTGCCTACGCGGTTTTTTTCCGCTTTTCTTCGGGTGATCCCTTCGTCGTCAATGCCGGAAGCGATG
>MWCL01000143.1 GCA_002070025.1 Spirochaetes bacterium ADurb.Bin215 | reverse complement strand
CGTGAACCTTGCCGATAGCCGAGCCGGTAACATCGAGAACAATTTCCCGGGATTTAACCATCTCCGTATATTTTTCTTCCGGCAGTTTTTGGAGGTACCGGCGGTGTTCAATGGCTTTTGCCACAATCTCGCCGGAGATTACCGGGCTCATCTGTTTACGTGCCTGATAATCCGCCTCATGGATAAGATCCGAAACAAGAATGAACCGTGTCGTCAGCATGGTCCGGTATTCCGAAACCCGGGCGGCATAGGTGAGTATCCGGGAGAGACCGGAGTCGTCAACCGGCAGGAGCCCGGACTTGGAAACGGTATCGTTAACAAAGGCGATAACCCGTGCCATGTTTTCGTCGCTCGCGGGCATGACCGAATCGAATTCCGCGCAAATTTTGAAGAGTTTCTGAAAATCCGGGTCTTCCTGATACAGGATGTCGTAAGAATAGGATCCGCCAATAATGACGACTTTCAGTTTTACCGGCAGGGGCTGCGGTTTCAGAAGACTCGGCAGGTGATTCCCCGAAGGAGGAGTCTGAATTTCGGTAATGCCGGATTGCAGTACCCGCTTCAGGTACGGCCAGGCGCCGTCTTCCATCAGCAGGTCCTGGAGGCGGAGGATCAAAAATCCTCCTGCGGCACGATGAACCGCGCCCGGTCTGATCCGCAAGTGGCCGTTCAGGGAAGAGTCTTCGTTTCCGCCGGACGGGTCAATGCTGCCAAAAAGATTTGCGAAGGTCGGGACCGCTTCCTGGATAACGTGGCCGGTTTCGTCGTTATGTTCGCAGAGAAGATTTGCGGCATAGCGGCCAAAGAAAGCGCGCTTGTGCGATGATGATTTGAACGTTTCGGAAAAGAGATGGTTGTTTGAGAGCAGATCATCGCGGAGGGCTTGGAGAAAGTCCAGGGCCGGCCGGTTCTCCGGTTCTTTGGCAAACAGGGTTTTCAGAACGGCCAGTTCATTGTCAATTACCGGTTCGGCGGATTTTGCCCGGAGGTCACGGATTTTTTTCTCGGTGTCCCGCCGCTTTTCTCGCAATAGGGAGAAGAGATCCGACATGCGGTCAAGACAGTGGTAGTACTGTTCCCGGATGCTGTTGAGACGTTCGGCGGGAAATTTTCCGGTGGCCGCGCGTTTTTGCAGTTCTTCGAGCGGAACCGGCCGTCCCCGGAGCATGGGTACCAGATCCATTGACCGGGCTTCGTCGTCCCGTATCTGAATGAGTGAAAACCCTTCCATGGCCATCTGCATTTCGAATTCGGAAAGCAGCAGGTTTTCTTCCGCTTCGGCTTCCGCGGTTATCTTTTTGCTCGCAGCGGCGAACACTTCCGATTTAACAATGTGAACAGCCTGTTTCCGGATGGATTCTATAGCCGCCTTGAGCGTATCGCGGAAATACACGCCGGTGCCTGCCGGGAAAAAAAGAGCCTTCGGTTCGAGTGGATTCCTGAAATTGCATACATACGCTATATCTTGTAGATCGTCGGGATTTGCTTTATAGTTTTTCAGCAGGGTTGTCAGGACGGTTCTCCGTCCGGTTCCGGATGCGCCCATGATGAAAATATTGTATCCGTCGGCCCGGATGCCGAGTCCCAGTTCCATGGCGCTGACTGCCCGGTCCTGACCAATGATCGGATTTTCGGTGCCATTCAGTCTGAGCCTGCGTACGGTTTCTTCCGGTATGGAAAACTGTATCTGTTGAGGCGTACATTCGAGTGTTTGCATCATCCGCTCCTTGTGTATGTACCAGTATACCGCATATCCGGCAGAGAGGGTTACATGTCTGATTTTTTTATTGGTGAACTGCTTGTTTTACTCCTCCTTGTTCCGGTCCTGCTTCGTCCGTTTGTACGGTCCCTCCAGAGCATTCGCGGTATTGTCTTTCTTCCTCCGGTAGCCCTGATTTTCTGTATTCTCATTATTGCCGGAAGCGGCTTCCCCGTGTCTTTCTTTCCCGTATTTTTTGTGGTGACCCTTACGTTTTTCGGTGGTCTCGCCCGCATGAGCCGGGCACTGCGCGGCCTGGCGACCGACTGGTATTCGCTGTCGTCCCGGATTTATTATCTGGTCCTGCTTCCGGTTTTTCTCTGCTCCGTAGCGGCCGCGTTTTATTCCGCTCCGGAAGATTCGTACCTGGGTTCCGTTTCCGTGGAAAAATCTGTTGTACGGGAAAAAGCCGCTGCGGGCGTACTGGCGTTTCGTCATGAGTGGTCTCCCTCCGCTGAAACAGCTCGTACCGCAACGGTTGTCTTTTTTGGAGACGTGTCCGGCGGCGCCGTGAGCAGAAGCACCCTGGCCGCCGTTTTGTCGGAGCAGGGGTATGGCTTCCAGTCGGATGACTACCGCAGTTTTTATGCCTGGGATCGTCCGGCCATGGCCTGGCCTGCGGTCAGGTTTCTCGCGGTCCGCCTGGGAGAAATCGTCTCGGGCCGTGCGCTCGCGACAGATGACGAAGAACTCTACCGGCTTACCCGACTGGCTGTAGCACGCACCATGTCCGCTGTTCGGACCGAGGTACGGGATGCGCCGCTTTTCATCGTGGCGGAGGGGAACGCTTGCGTTCCCGTCGCCGAGTACCTGCATGCCACGGGTTTTGGCGTACAGGGATTTGTTTGTCTTGTACAGCCGGAGGCCGTAGCGCCGCTTTCCCGGGCTCTGGACGGCTCAGGTTTTGAAGGGCAGTATACGGTTGTTGCCTCCGAAACGAGCATGATACCGCGGTTTTCCGCCCATCTGCCCGTCCTTGTCCTTTCGGGCGAGCCGGGAACCATGATCGGTCGCGGCGAACTTGATGCGGACGATGTGCTTGCTGCCCTGCTGCTCGGGGGAACCCGGGATACTGGCAGGAAGCGGGCGGAACGCCTTGCCCGCCGTATCGGCGGCTGG
>MWCL01000142.1 GCA_002070025.1 Spirochaetes bacterium ADurb.Bin215 | reverse complement strand
ACCGGTATTCCGCTCAGCTCGTCGACCGCGATCATCTCCGGAATCGCCATCGGTATCGGGATCGACTATGCCATTCACTTCATTGAGCACTATCTCCATGAACGGGCGCAAGGAGCATCCGTTGACGCGGCTGCGGCTAAAACGGTTGCGCATACCGGCCGTTCAATTCTCCATAATGCGTTGGCCGTTATTGGCGGATTCGCGGTACTGCTCACCAGTCTCTTTCCGCCGAACCGCCATGTCGGCGCGCTGGTTGCCCTCAACATGGGAACAACCGCGCTGGTAACCCTGACACTATTCGTGGTAATCCTTTCCGGATTTGACCGGAAAGGGAAAATCATGGTGAAGAACCCTGAAGGAGGTTCCAGATGAAAACCAAAATAACACTTGTTGCGCTGGCCCTGATCATGAGTTCCGCTTCTCTCCATGCGCAAATTGACGGCAGGACAATCATGGACAATGTGTATAACCGGCCAACCGGGAATACCATGCAGGCGACGCTCCGCATGCAGATAACCAACGCGCGGGGCGCGACGCGGGATCGTGAAATTGTGCAATACAGCATCGATACCGCCGAAGGCGAGAAGAAAATCATGTTTTTTGAAAACCCGGCGGACGTTCGCGGAACCAGCTTCATGACCTGGTCATGGGACGACGGCCGTGATGATGATCAGTGGATTTATCTTCCCGCGCTCAAACGGGTAAAACGCATCGCGTCCGACAGCAAAAATGATTCGTTCATGGGATCCGATTTTACCTATGACGATCTCGGCGACCGCCATCCGTCCGAGGACACCCACACCCTTATTGGAGAGGAAACCGTGGACGGGCTTCCCTGTTACGTGGTGGAGTCGGTACCGCTTGAAAAAAATCCCGCGTACGCCAAAACAATAACCCGCATTCACAAGGACAGCTGGGTTGGCCTTCGAAAAGAATATTTTGATTCCCGTGGGGAGCTGGTAAAAGTACTTGAAATCGGGAAGCGGGAAAAGATTGACGGATTCTGGGTGGTGACCGACATGACCATGAAGGATCTGGATCGGGGCAGTTCCACGCGCATCACCATGAACGCCGTCCGGTTCGACATTCCCCTGAATGATCAGCTCTTTTCCGAGCGGCAGATGCGTATCGGGCAACCCCGGTAAATGGAGGATTGTATGATGAACAAACAATTCGGGGCAGTTCTGGCGGCGCTGCTCCTGGGTACGCTGCCGGTACTTGCGGTGGATATACAGTTTACCGGCATGGCCAGAACCAGTTTTGCCGTAACAACAGATTCGGGCGATTTTATTCTCGCCGAGCAGGCGCTTCATACGGCACTCGACGGGTACGGTGAGAAAAGCGCCTTTCACGTTTCGCCGGCCGCAGCGGTTTCCGTGGACGGAAAAGCCCGCTTTTCCATCCGGGAAGCATATATTGATCTGTACGCGGAATTCGCCGACATCCGGGTGGGGAAACAGGCGGTGGTGTGGGGCAGGGCCGAAGGCTTTTTCATAACCGACATCGTCAGTCCCCAGAATCTGGAGTATTTCATCCTTGCGGATTTCTCCGAAATCCGTATCGGCATTCCGGCGGTACGTGTGCAAAAATATCTGGGGAGCGTGTCTTTTGATGTCGTCTGGATTCCTTTCTCTGTGCCGACCATTTTCCCCGACGCCGACTCGCCCTGGTATACCCCGGCCATGAGCATGATGACGCCCCATGATGTTCACATGGAAGGTCTTTCTGACGGTGAGGTTTTCGGTAAAGTGGCGTATTTCGGCAGCGGGTTCGACGCAGAACTCATGGCGGGCTTTGCCCGCGATGATCAGCCGGTTCTGGACGGCACCCTGCCGTCGCCGGGCACGCGGTATGAACGGCTTGCCGTCCTTGGCGGAAGCCTCAGCGTGCCATTCGGCGCGGTGGTGGCCAGAACCGAGACGGCCGTGTATCTTGACCGGTCTTTTACCGCGCGGCCGTCAGTTGCGGAATTTGCGATTATCAGGAAAAATGAACTGGTAGCTCTTGCCGGTCTTGACTGGAGCATGACAGGAATTGATTTCTCGGTTCAATATGTCGGGCAGTATATTTTTGATCATGCGGATATGATGGCACAAAGCGAATACCGGCAAACGGCGTCGTTCCGTATCCGCGATTCATTGATGAGCGACTACCTCACGCTTGAGCTCTTTGCGTATGTCGGGATTGATCCCTTCGATGCGCTCCTTCGTCCATCCGCGTCCTGGACGGTGGAAGACGGAGTGATCCTCAAGGCGGGGGCGGATATTTTCCTGGGAGATTCATCCGGGCAGTACGGGCAGTATCGGGATAACACGCTGGTACATGCTTCGCTCAGCTGGTATTTTTAACTGACGAACGTGCCCGTTCAGGCGCACAAACTACATACTGACAAGGTGGAAGAATGGACACGGTTTTTTTGTATATCGTAACGGGAGCCCTTTTTATACTCTCGTTTGTGCGCGACCGGAAGAAAACCTTCCGCGCGCTCGTGAAGGGGCTTCGCGCCCTGGAAGGGCTGTTGCCCCAGCTTCTGGCGGTGGTAATTCTCATCGCCGTGCTGCTTGCGGTTTTTGACGCCGAACTCATCTCGCGCGTTCTCGGCGAACGCTCCGGTTTGTGGGGTGTGCTCGGCGCCGGTATCATCGGCTCCATTACGCTCATTCCCGGGTTTGTCGCCTTTCAGCTTGCCGGGGAGCTTTTGCGGAACGGCGCCGGGGTTCTCCAAATAGCGACCTTTGTTTCTACGCTCATGATGGTCGGCGTTGTGACCCTGCCCATTGAAATTGCGTATTTTGGAAAAAGAATAACATTTACGCGGAATGCGTTTGCCTTTCTCTTTTCGTTCGCGGCAGCCTTCTTTGTCGCCTGGGTGGTGGGGTTATGAAACAGAAAAAAGGTTTTATCCGGCGGTATATGCCGGCATTTCTTGC
>MWCL01000141.1 GCA_002070025.1 Spirochaetes bacterium ADurb.Bin215 | reverse complement strand
GGTTGATGGGAAGATGGGTCCAGTAGTTGATGGAGAAGGTCTGGGTCGATGAGGTTGTGCCGCAGTGTTTGCACCGGAAGCGTCGGGTCCTACCCCGGGCAAGGGATGAGAAGAAGCCATAGTGATAGTACCAGGGGCTCGTCCGGGCGAGCTTCCGGTTGTGGTAGGGACAGTCAGGATTTGGGCAGAATTCTGGCCGACGGACTGGGCGTCCAGCGGACAATCGTCCAGCGGACAACCGTCCGCAATGGTGTGACATATATACCTCCCTCAGAGAGGTATATAGGAGAAATCAGGGCAGAATGGCCAGGAAATCAGGCGTTTTGAGAAAGATTTTTACAACAATTTTGATAGCAGTAATGTTACCTTGACAGTACGGATGTGCTCGTTTACAGTCCGGTACTGAAGGAGCTTGTTTTGAAAAAAACTATCTATATCATCATTGGTGTTTCTGTTCTCGTTGTTCTGACGGTCCTGTTTTTTGTCTTTTCCGGCAGCCGCTTGTTCAAATCGTCGGCATGGGAATCCGGGAAGCACATCAATTTCTTTGTCAAATTCGGCATAGCCGATGAAGAAGAAGTACGGGCCAAAGTTCAATCAACGTACCAGCAGCTTTTTTTCGGTAATGAGATGACACAACGGTTGTTCTATGAAACGGCTGACGGCGACGGTTTTATCAGCAGTATCGACTCGCGTGATATCAGATCTGAAGGCATGTCGTACGGCATGATCATCGCTGTCATGATGGACGACAAGGACACCTTCGACAAGCTGTGGACCTTTGCGAAAAACCGGATGCAGCATCAGGACGGAGAAAAGAAGGGCTACTTCGCCTGGCAGCTCCGGAATGAAGCTCCCTATGTCATGCTCGATCCGTATTCGGCGCCGGATGGCGAGGAGTACTTTGTTATGGCGCTTCTGTTCGCCGGCAAGCGCTGGGGCAATGGCAGCGGAATATACGATTATGAAACAGAAGCAAATGACATCCTCCATGCAATGGTGCACAAGGAACCAAGCCGGACCATTAGTCCCATGATAGATCCGGAACACAAACAGATCGTTTTTTCGCCGAATCCTCCCGCCGCGGGTTTCACCGATCCGTCCTATCATCTTCCGGCCTTTTATGAGTTGTGGGTACGGTGGGCAAAAGAAGACAACGAGTTGTGGAACGAAGTCGCCCGGGTGAGCCGGGATTACTTTACCCTGGCGGCCCATCCCGAAACCGGACTCTTTACCGAGTACGCGTCATTCGACGGGAAGCCGTACAAGGTCTCCTTTAATTCCAGCTCGCATCTTTCGGCCTTCGATTCGTTCAGGGTCATACAGAATATCGCGGTCGATCACCTCTGGTTCGCAACCGATGAACGCGCGGTTGAAGCGGTCAACAAGCTGTTAGGATTCTATGCCGCACAACCGACTATTGTCGCCGTATATTCCCACGACGGGAAGCCGAAAGTAAACTACGGATCGCCCGCGCTCGTCGCCATGAATGCCGTCGGCGCGACGATAAGTACGGAAGATTTTGCGAAACGTTTTGTCGAAGAACTCTGGGCTCAGCCGACGCCGGCCGGCCGGTGGCGGTACTATAACGGCTTGCTGCACATGCTCGGTCTTCTCCATGTTTCCGGGGAATTCAAGATATACGGAAACCCGGAATTGAGGGAGTAGGGGAGTCCTGTCTCCTTTTACACCCTGAACCGGCTCACCGTATCCCGGAGCGTGTCCGCCTGTTCGTTGAGTTTTTCGGCGGACGCGGCAAGTTGTTCGGATGCGGCGGCGTTCCGTTGGACGACCGTGTCAAGCTGGATCATGGACTGGCCGATTTGTTCGGCCCCCATGCGCTGTTCCGCGGAGGCCGCGCTGATCTCGCCGACAAGGTCCGCGGTTTTCACGATGTCCGGTGCGAGGTTCGCGAGGACCGTTCCCGCTTTTTGCGCCGCTTCGGTTGTTGTCGCGGATATCTCATGAATTTCCGCTGCAGAACTCGCGCTCCGTTCGGCGAGTTTCCGGATTTCCCCCGCGACAACGGAGAATCCTTTCCCGGCTTCGCCCGCGCGCGCAGCTTCAATAGCCGCGTTGAGCGCGAGAAGGTTTGTCTGTCTCGCAATTTCTTCTATTACAACGATGCGCTCGGCTATCTGATTGACCGCGCGTATTGCCGTATCCACCGTTTCTGAGCCTTCCGCAGCGTCCTTTGCTGCCTGTCGTGCAATCCGTTCTGTCTCCCTGGAATTCTCGGCGTTTTGTCGTATGGTTGCGGCCATCTCTTCAACTGACGCCGATATCTCTTCTGTCGACGAGGCCTGCTCGGAAGCGCCGGAAGAAACGTCCTGTGAGGTGTCGGTAAGTTCATTTGAACCGGTTGAAATTGCGTTGCTTACCGTCATGATTCCCCTGATCATGTCGGCCAGATCAGAGCGCATCGAGTTGAGCGCCCGGAGCAGTACGCCGGTTTCGTCTTTAAGCGCGATTGTCTTTTCGTCAAAGGCCTGTGAAAAATCTCCCGAGGCGAACAGTTCGGTTTGCCGGGCGGCGTATATGAGCGGCTTTACGAGCCTTACGCCGATAAGGACGGCAAGGGCGGTCGCGATGAGCGCCGCGACGATCGCGAGCGCGATCGTGATTCCCATGGAACGCGCTACGAAGGCATCGGCCTCCGCGCGTTTCTCCGCCACAATTTCGTCAATATCGTCTATATAGGCACCGGTTCCGACGACCCACTGCCAGGATTTTGAAAGGAGGCTGTAGCTCCGTTTGGGAAGCGGTTTGTCGGTACCGGCTTTGGGAAACCAGTAGTCGGAGTAACCTCCGCCGTCCTTGAGCCCGTTTTCAATAATTGACCGGATAAACTTGGTGCCGTTTGTGTCGACCGATTCCATCCGGTTTTTTCCTTCAGCCGCTCCGCCGAGAAGTACAATATTGAGGCCGTCTTTCGTGTCTGCCCAGAAATAGCCTTCATCACCGTACCGCATGTCCC
>MWCL01000140.1 GCA_002070025.1 Spirochaetes bacterium ADurb.Bin215 | reverse complement strand
CAATACTCGCGAACCCGATCATCACCGGAATCACTCCGGTTAATTACCACACCAAAAGGCAACTTCATCTTGCGTACCGTTTGAACGGCAAGATCAAGATCATGAAGCCCGAACGGGGTCGGTTCCGTTACCAGAATGACGACATCCGCGTCCGACACCGTGGTGGTCATGGGACACGAAGTACCGGGCGGAGAATCCATGATGGTCAGTACGTCGCGGGCATTTTCCGATGAAAGAGTTCCGGCAAGTGCCGCGCCCTTCCTTTTTACCGCCCTGATTACCGGGGGAGACATCGCCTTTCCTATGGTAAGAACCCCTTCCACCAGAATCAACGCCCGATTGCTCCCGGTTCCGGCCGATATGGTACAAAAAGACAACTCACCAACAGGCGACTCCTCTTCATGCAGGGCTCCATGGGGACATACCCGGATACAGCCGCCGCAGGAATGGCAAAGTTCGGGGAAGACCATGACAGATGTTCCCACACAGACAATCGCGTTGAACTCGCAAAACCGGCCGCATTCTCCGCAGGCGGTGCATTTTGATTCATCAAGAACGGGGACCGGCACCGTAACCGTTTCAGTCTGCCTCCCGGTAGTATCTCCTAGAAAAATTGACGAGTTCGGTTCTTCGACATCACAATCAAGGAGCACCAGCGGATCAGAAACAGAAAGAGCAAGAGACACCGATACAGTTGTTTTACCGGTACCGCCCTTTCCTGAAGCTACCGCAATTTTCATATCCAGTGTCCCTCAACGTCGGCATTGTCAATCTTTTGCAATTCACCTTTTTTCCACGCTTCCAATGCATCCCGAACTGTAGCCGCAGATGAAAGATATATCTCTACACCCGCTGCGCTGAGCACCTTGAATGCTTTGGGTCCGGTATGACCCGAAACAAGCGCGCTGGCACCGGCGGAAACCACATGCTGGGCAGACTGTATGCCCGCTCCCTGAGCTGCGTTCAGATTCTGCGTGTTGTCCACTACGCCATACTCATTAGTGTCGGAATCGACAATAAGGAACTTCGCGGCACGGCCGAACCGTGCATCCAGTTGTGCATCCAGCGTATCGCCGGAAGCTGAAAAAGCTATTTTCATTGGTTTCTCCTTACCTATTCAATGAATGCCCCTGACCGCGGTTTCGGCACCTTCGGCGCCTGCACCCGCATCCGGGCATTGAAAAATGTGCCTGAACAAGATTTCCCGCCCGCCAGGCATCCAGAACCTGTTCGAGCGGACCGGCAATAAACGATATGACCTCAATACCCGACACAACGAGTGCGTTTTCATATTCCCGCGAGATAGCGCCACAGAGTACCCGGGAAACACTGTGATCCCCAAAGAAAGAAGCCTTGAACGCAGCACTGCCGTCAGGGATCGGTACTTCCAGTCGTGACTCGTTTTCAATGAGCAAACACTGGCGTGCAACATCAAATACCGGCGCGACACGCCCATTCCATATCGTAATTGCGGTTTTCATAGCAGGTATATTGCAATTCTCATGCCAAGTATAATCCGTCAAAACAGACCGGATTCACCCCGGATTATTGCCGTTGCTATTGCACTATTGCAATTGTGATTGCATTTTCGCACCTTTTGTTGCAATGCAAAAATGCAACCTATGGGGAATACTACCCGTAAATCACCGTACAACAGTGAATATAGCCTGTTGTGCAAGTTGGCACGTTTTATGCGTGTACCCTGGCAGATCAGAGGCAAGGAGGTAACACTATGCCGAGAGGAGATACTACAGGCCCCATGGGCCAGGGTCCCATGACGGGACGGGCAGCCGGTTTTTGCGCCGGGTACAATGTACCGGGCTATGGTAATACAGTACCCGCAGGGCGCGGAGGATTCGGAAGAGGATGCGGCTTTAGAGCCGCAGGACGCGGCGCTGGAAGGGCCAACGGACGCGGATTCGGTTTTGGCGGCTACGCGACCGGTTCGCAGGCCGCCGGAACACCGGACGCCGAACTTTCACCCGAAAACGAACGTGATGTGCTCAGTCGTCAACAGGACTACCTGAAAAAAAGAACTGGAAGCCGGTATTGCTACCGTCGCCGAAATAGTGGACAACGGCACCGACATTCCCGGCACCCACCTTCCGGCAACCAGCAAACAATTCCGCGAACTCTTTTTCTCCGCGGATGTCGTCATCTCGAAAGGACAGGGAAACTTTGAAACCCTGCTCGACGAGGACCGTGACATTTTCTGTATACTGCAAATAAAGTGTGAAAGTCTCGCGAAACGGAATAACCGTTCCCTGGGAGACTGGGTCGTTACCAAAACGGGAAAAGGAGTACAATGATGTCAGATTTTATAACAATTAATACGATTACCGTGCCGGAACTCTTCGGCCCACTCCGCGGTGCCAACGGCAATGCGCGGATTACCGGCCCCTGCGGCGACACCATGGAATTCTGGATCCGGGTAGAAAATGACATCATAACCGCCGTCCACTACACCACAGACGGATGTTACTATTCCAATAAGTGCGGCACCACCACCGCGATCATGGCAACCGAGGTTCCGCTATCCGTAGCCGGACAATTCACGCAAAGCGATATCCTTGCCGTCGCGGGAGACATTGAACAGGCAAGCGAGCACTGTGCCCTCCTTGCCGCGAACACCCTCAAAGCCGCCATCGCCGACTACCGGCGGCAACAGTACCGGGCAACTCGCTCCGGAGACAAAGCCGAAGCGCCCGCACGGTCCGTACTCAATCCCAAGCCGCCCCTGCTTGTTTCCTGCCGCGGCACCGACGGGCGGGATAACGCCCTCGTGGTTGTCTATGGCGGAAACTGCAGTTTCGATCCCCCGTCGGTCATGGTCGGCATTGTCCCGTCACGGTATTCGTACCATATCGTGAAGGAAACCGGCTGTTTCGTAGTGAATATCACCCCGCCGGAAATGAAGGATGCCTATGACTATCTCGGCTCGCACTCCGGCCGGGACGAAGACAAGCTCAAAAAGCTCGGTGTCCGCACCCGGGACGGCATCAAGGTAAACGCACCGGTACTCATCGACTGCCCGATAAACATCGAATGCACCGTAACCGGCTCAGTCCTGACCGGAAGCCACGAAATGTTCATCGGAAA
>MWCL01000139.1 GCA_002070025.1 Spirochaetes bacterium ADurb.Bin215 | reverse complement strand
TTCCGACAATTTCATTCAGGACGTCGGCTTTGACCTGTTTTCCGGGTATGACACGGCGCTTCCCGCGCCGGACCCGGAAACCGGTGCTCAGGTTCCTGTTACCGGTTCCTGGGATTTCGCGTACCGTTACACGGACTGGGATCAGTTTAATTATATGCGGTTTGACCGGGCAAACCCGACAGCCGTTGCGTCGGATTTTTCCTCTGTCCCTGAAGGTCTTGCAGCGGACGCTCCGGTATACCGCCTGGAAGTGGTCAATCTTGTTTCCGGCGGGCATTTCGAATTCGGACAGACCGGAACCTGGGCCGGTTCGGGAACCGCCGTGCCTGATTCTTATTCCCGAATTACCGGAACGGGCAGCATGCGGCTGGATGCCGAGTCCGCCCGGGATATTCTGTTCACACCGGCAACCCTGGCCGGCTTTACGTCCCGGGCCGCCGTTGCCTACGCGGTTTTTTTCCGCTTTTCTTCGGGTGATCCCTTCGTCGTCAAATCCGGTAGCGATTCTCTGGCCCTCGATTTCAATTCCGGTCTTGCCAGCGGTCTTTTCTCGCCTGCCGCGGACGGCGACAATTGCCGGTTTCAGTTTGAACCCGAATCAATAGGGCTTTCTTTTTCCGCGCTTTATGTTGACGACTTCACCATGGCGAAAAGCGGCGGGATGACCCTTCGGCTCCGCCTGCGTCCGTCCGAGACAACCCATCGCCTGGAACCGGGTACGTGGGAGTTCAGGGTGTGGGTTCATGCCGATCCCTCCGCCGATGCGGATGGCAGTGCGGGCCCGTATCCTCTGGATTCACTCAGTGTGAATATGGGCCCTGTAGGGGAATCCACCCTTGCCGCCGATTCAAATATCTATTCGGCCGCCGAAAGCACGGGCTGGACTCGTGTTTCCGCTATTCTATCAAGTCAGGCCCTGCAGTATCCCCGTGACTACGGTGAGGCCGACGAGCCGGTGCTGGACCTCATCATCAGTTGTGAAGACGTCAATCCGGGAAGCATCCTGCTGGCTGCTCCCGAATTGCGTTTCAGATAGGATCGTCGTCACGGTTATTCTTTAACAACCATCACTTTCCTGATCTCGTCGATGTCCGGACCCACTACGCGGACAAAGTACATGCCGCGTGCAACGGGCCGTCCGCCGAGATTGGTGCCGTCCCAGTAATAGGAGTAGGTTCCCGCGCCCTTCCGGCCGCGTTCAAGCACGCGTACCAGATTTCCGTCGAGCGTGAATACCTGCACAACAATGTTTCCTGCCTTGGCTACTTCCACCTGGATAATTGTCTGCTCCCGACGGTTCGAATCGATTACGTTGTTCAGGATGGTTACGCCGCCCCGTTGCCGTTTTGTTTCCGAGATGCTGAAACTCCAGGGTGCGAGACTGGTTATATCCTCCGGATCAGCAAGCCGTGCGCAGTAGAGGTCGCCGTAACGGAAGAGCATTTCGATACGCGAACCCGGATTCATTTCTTCATCGGCTTCGGGAATGACGAAATTACGGAGCAGACGGTTCGCGTCCAGGATCTGGTCGGTACCGGTGCGGCGTGCGGCCGTGTTACCCCGGGAGTTGAATCCGGGCAGTATTGTCGGCAGCCAGAATGGAAGCGCGATACCGGTCGCGTCTTCGAAGAGGTCGGGCAGGGTGTTGGTTGCTGGAGCGGCGTCAAAGTACATGGTCAGGGCAAGCGGTGCCGAGGTTTCACTTACGAGACGGGTTCCCACGGTGATGTTTCGTTCCAGGAGTCGTCCGCTGCCGTCGAACACGCGGAGAGCTCCTTCGTCTTCGCCGAAGACACCGTCGGTATTGACTCCGTCCGAGGCATACAGGACTTCGAGGAAGTCGATGGCGATATCGGTTACCCGGTGTGTTTCGGCGAGGCTCACATAGTTGCCCATGTTGTCGCTATAAGCGGAAACCGGTTCAAGAATACCGGTTTCCTGGTTCGGCGCCGTTCCGTAATTCACGAAGCGGATGGCCGAGTCCGGGTGTACGAGCTGGTCGGCTGTAATGGCGTCGGGAAGGGTGAACAGGAGCGCGCGGTTGGACATCGGGCCGCTCGTAACGGCTGTCGGGGTGAGCGTGACCAGGCCGCCCGCGGGAGTATGAAGATCGAGCCTGATGCCGTCTTCCGTGTCGAGACCGGTTGAAAGGTTTTTCGAGAAGACGAGGTACAGTTCTCTCCGGTTTGCGCCGGCGAGAGAAAGGGTTATCCTCGGCGGGGTGCGGTCAAGGGCCCGGATATAATCGGTGCTTCCCAGCCGGTTACCGGCAAGGTCAGTCACAAAGCCGCCGGATGGATTTCCGGTGTCGTATGCAGTGTAGGAGAGTTCCAGCTGGGCGTTCGCGATGGGCCAGGAGACGACACCGTCATCGATACGGACGGTCATATAGGGGTCGTCCGCGACGACATGGGAGGTCGTGAGGTTATAGAAGACGGCGTTGACTCCGGTCAGGAAGCCGGGGAGCTCTGCGCCGGTTATCACCTCCGCATTGTTCCTGATCCTGAAGGCGGACGACGCTCCGGTGAAGGAGGCGTCCCGTACGCCGCCACCGGTTGTGTTTGCGGCAACCGGGTACGGCCGCGAGCCGCCGAAGGATTCGGGCGCGGGATGGATAATCGTTGCCGGGTCAGTCTGGTACCAGCCGGTACGGGAGAGCCATCGCCAGTTGTCCGCGGCGGTGTACTGGACCTCGTTGTCAAAAAAGTGCATTTCGAGTCGGCTCACGAGACCGGCTGCCGAGGAAACCGGGATAAGTTCATACTCGGCTGGTTCTGTTGCCCAATCGTCGCTCGAGGCTTTGAGTCCTGCGAAGTCGGGTGCGGTGGTGTCCCAGGTACCGTAGAGTCCTGTCGCGGTAGTGGTCACCTCAACGGGATCTTTGGCATAGTTTGACGCACCGTATCCGGCCGCGATGCTGTTTGTTCCTTCAATGCTGTTACGCGCCGGGGACCGGTCGCGGATAAACTCGGTAGCCGGAACGGTTACCGGGCCAGAAGGAGACTGGGCATCGTCAATATATCCCTGCCAGAACCATTTCCAGTCGGTTCCGTATGCGACGCGGGTTTCTTCGCTCCAGCCCGCGATGCTGATCCGGAGGCGGTGCGGCTGGTCTGCAGGAGTGCCGCCAGCAGTAAGTGAAAATTCCCGGTAGAGTGCATGAACGGT
>MWCL01000138.1 GCA_002070025.1 Spirochaetes bacterium ADurb.Bin215 | reverse complement strand
GCCGCCCAGGTCTTCGCGAAACGCTCCGGAGTCGATTCGTCTATTGGTTCCAGTTTGGTGTTATCGTCCGCGATCTCAATGATCTTGTCTTCAAGACTGTCATACCGGGCGCGGGTTTCCCGAAGGCGTGCCCAGCGTTGTTCGTCAAGCTCGTCAATATAGCTCTTTCGAATTGTCTCGAGTTCCGCCCGGTTTTCGTCGAGTCTGCGCAAGGCTTCTTCCTTGAGCATGGTGTTGAAGTATACGAAGGTTGTTTGCTCATTTGAATCGGTCATGGATCGAAGGTTTTCGATCATATAGGGATTGGTGGAAGTATATCCTACGTACTGAAGTGTGCTGAGAAGGTCTTTTTCCATGTAGGTCAGCATCTGTTCGGATGCTTGGGGAACCGACTCAAGCAATGAATCGCGGTTGCTTAGTATGAAGCGCATATTTTCAAGCTGCATTCCCCGTTCACCGGGGATGGGATACTCCAGCTCATTCGCTCGTTGTACGGAATTGGAGAACGATGAAAGGTTCTTCTCGTCATAGTCGAAAAGCGCGGTAAGGAGTTTCGTTACCCGCTGTTGCTGTGGAGTACTCATACGCTTCGCTCCAGTTTTTCAGTCAGCGCCGAAAGCAACGCGACATTCCCGGCGGTTTTCTCTTCCTCGATTTTTCCCCTAAGGTATTGTATTGCGTGAATAAGCGCCTGCTTCTCCACGTTCTTGTTCAGATAAAAAAGGCGGTTGCCGATTCTTGCGTAGGGGGAGCATCTGAATGTCCGTTGCTTCCTTGCTCCGTAAAACACCGGGCCCCAGCTCGGGAAAATCGAGCTCCTCACTTGGTCCTCGCGAGAAACCGCTTTGCGGTTTCTCACTGCGGAATCGTTCAGAGCTCGTTTTCCCGGCGTCCCGGTGGTTTAACGGAATAGCGCAACGGACTTTCATGCTCCTGCATTATTCCGTTCAGCATAAGTTTAGTTCTCGCGGCTCCCCCTCGCTCCGAAACGAGAATCGCCAGTAGGCGATTTTCGTTTCTCCGCTACCCCCTCGTCCGGGAAGACGGTACTGAACGATTCCACGTATGGTGAAAGCGTTCAGTATCGTCACTGGTGTTTCTCACCAGTGATACGGTTCCTTCCCTGAATTGTCAAAGAACAAGTTAATTCTTCAAGAAGTCTTCCAGAAGCGTAATAAACGGTTCAAGGGATTTCATGAGGTCTGCGTAGTCGAAATAGGGGATATGTAATACGCGGCTATCATCGCGATCTGGATTCCACATTGGTATAATATCAAGATGAGAGCTCCCCCCCCGATTTATTGTTGTTTTGATTGAAAGGCTGTAATCTTTGTGATCTTCAATATCCTCGAACCATTCCTTATGATAATCTGCTTCCGATTTAGCCTTAAGTGTTTCGATAATCCAGGAAATATGATCTTTGTAGATGATGATGGGATGATTTCCATATTTATCATTATGCCACCACTCATGTCCTATTATTTTCACTTCATTGTTATCGAGTTTTTCAAGTTCCGCATAAAATTTTCTCATCAATTACCACCTTGCTTGATAACCACAAAATGTGGATTCTGGACAGCCGTATCAATCATGATACGTACCACGCGAGCATCCCCAGCCTTGTTAATAGCGTCAATATCAAAATTGGCATCGGTCTTGAGTATACCATACTCATTGACGCCGATACTACCAGAGTTCTGTATGGTAAAGTCTTCCCCGGTAAAACGGAGGTTACAGCCGGTAGTATCTTCTACCATTTTAAATGCATCTCTGTATCTCTGTGCTTCATTTCCTTCTAACCGTTTGCCGTTCACTACTAACAGAGACGGGCCATCATTCCCCGGGGCCTTTACGCCAAGATATCGCAGATACTCATTGTCAAGGAATGATTCATTTAGGGTATAGGTGTTACCGTTCGGTATGAATATTTGATTTGTGCCAACGGAGGTATCCTTATTATAAGAAAAAATCTGATTCTTTAAGATTCTACGTGTTTCTCCTGTTGCTCCTTCATATCTCTTGATCAGATTCCGTAATCCTTCCTTCGTATCGAATTTAATGCGGTCCGCGCTGATGGTGTCAAGTACGAGGTCTTTCTGAGCGTCGTTGCGGAAGAGGATAACGTCAACATAGAGTTTGGTGTCAGTAGACCTTTCAAGTCCGCACAGTTCCCTGAAGTTGTTGTTATCCTTGAGCTTACCCGCGAAGAGGTATGGATCGGTTGCCCATGCAAGTGATTTTCGTGAATCGTACAATGTTACGTACTCGTTATTTACCTGAACGCGCATGAGGACGCTTGGTATGTCAATTTTTCCTTCGAGCTGCGCTTTGATGAGTGCAGCCATCTCAAGTTCGGAAAAGTCGCCTTCCTTCATGAATAAGTCGGTCATGAGCGAGCAGATGTCGCCATTCGATGTATCGTACTTGAGTGCCGCATAGTTCGTATGGATTGTCGATAGTCGCGCCAAAGCTGAGTTCTCAATTGCCGCAACCCGTTCGGCGTCGATGCCGCATTCGATGAAAATAGCAGTTGCGCGGGGATTATCCGGTACCAGTGTGAGCGCTTGCCGTAGTTTCGTTTCATCGGTGATTTTTTCAAGGGTCGAAAGGGTTCCATGTTCTTTCATGACATTCAATACTTCTGCAGTCTTTATTGGATCGCTTGTCTGATCTATAGCCGACAGAACCTTTTTCCCGTTCTTCAGCGTTCCCAGTACATCTTGCGTTCTGCTCGAAAGACCGTTAAACCGATTAAGCATCTTCCATGCCTGTACGGCTTCAAAGGTGCCAAAGATGTCGAGGGCGAAATAGAAGGCGGTCGCGCGGGTGCCATTCTTGGCGCTTACAATGTCCTCATTGGTGAAGGCGCCGTTTTCTTTACTGTACATGCTCGCGTAGACCATGCGCTCGGTTTCAAGGGCATTGGCGAGTTCGTCAACGCCCATCACGATACCGCCCGCGGTCGCGACGGTTACGGCGCCTGCCTTGGCCGCGAGTTGCAGGGCGGTAGCCGCTCCGCCTGAAAGGAAGAAGCACGCGATGGTCGCGGCGGCGCTGAGCGCAACGGTGCCGATCTTGAATCTGTTTTCCTTTTTCTGGTCGCTTATCATTTTTTGCTCAATGGCCGCGAGTTCCCTCGCGTTAGGTTTCATGCGCTCCAGCACGCTAACGACGACTGGGGTTATCTCCCACAGGTTCATGGAGTCGTCAAGGATTGATTGGCGTACCTGTTCCTGCGCTATCTGTACCCATTCGAATCCTTTGGAAAGCTTTCCGGTCAGTTGTTCATTCTCTTTTCGTTGGTAGTTTCTGGGGAGATACGTTATCTCGGGCATGGAGCGGACAATGTCTGATCGTTCCTGGTTTACCGCTTCGAGTCGGGCGAGCCCTTCCTTGTGTGCCGCCCAGGTCTTCGCGAAACGCTCCGGAGTCGATTCGTCTATTGGTTCCAGTTTGGTGTTATCGTCCGCGATC
>MWCL01000137.1 GCA_002070025.1 Spirochaetes bacterium ADurb.Bin215 | reverse complement strand
TAACTCAAGCGATACGAATCAAAGCGATAGATCGATTCAACCTTTTCATTGTCGGCGAAGGTGACTCCGTCGAAGCTTACCGGCTTTGAAAGTCGTCCCGATCCACGGAACCGCAGGGGCGCGGCAAGAAGCCATACCCGGTGCTTATCAGCAACGGTATACCCCGCCCTCACCCGGAATACCGGTACCACACCGGCGGGTGTTTCATCGTTGAGAGAAAATTCAGTTCCCGTGTCCGAGGGAATCCGTACATCGTTATATCCGGTCACGGCGGCGCCGGCTTCAATGTCGGCAAAGAACTGAGCGAAAACCGCGGGTACGGGAACCAGTAAAAAAACAGCCAAAAATACAAGAGTCAACTTTTTCATCTGTCTCTCCCCCGCCGTGCCGGCGAAATGGTTTCTATTTCAAGTATATGCCGAAAGGAGTGTGCGTGCCGTGATTAAGTCACGGAAGAAAGCGGGAATCGGGCAAGTACGAACCATGATAGCCGATATACGTTTGTATCATGGGTTCATCAGGGTTGTTTTGTGTTTTCTTCCTGAAGGCGGATTAGTCTGTTCTGTGCATGGTAGAATTTGACCGTGTTTACAATCGAACGCAATGCTTCGTCCAGGGTCGCAGCAAGGAGCAGGCTGAACAACCCCAGTTCCAACCCGAAAATGAACAGGGCAGATGTGGCAATGATGAATATGGTTCCGCCTACTTGCGTGTACAGCATCCAGATGGTATTTCCCGTCCCACGGATTGAATTTCCGGAAATGATGTTCAGAGCCTTGAAGAAACAGGCAAATCCGTAAAACCGGAGAAGCGGCACCAGAAATTGTATAACTGCGGTATCCTCCAGGTAAATGGAAAGCATTTGTTCAGGAAAACCCAGATAGGCAACAAGCCCAGCGGTACAAACAAGTTGTGAAAGAACCAGGGCGTAGCTGGCGGCATAGCGGGCTTCCCGGGGTTTTTTTGCACCGGTAGCCTGCCCGATCAGTACCAGTCCGGCAACGCCAATACCGTCAAAAAGGCTCATGGCCAACAACAGAAAATTGGTTAGCAGCAAGAAATATCCCGAAGAAACCGTATCATACCGGTTAATAAAACCGGTCATCACTGTCTGCCCGGCAGTCCATAAAAAGTATTCCATACCAACCGGTATTCCCAGGCGGAGTATGCTGCCGAAAAGCCGGGGAACCGGTTGTAGTATGCCGGAAAGCCGGACACGAAAGTGTTTGAGCTTGAAGAACCAGATTGCAATGAATGCATCTCCCGCAATGGCGCTGACTGCGGTTCCTATTCCCGCACCCATGATTCCCAATTCGGGGAATCCCAATTTGCCGAATATCAAAACCCAGTCCAGAAAGATATTCAGGCCGACCTTGATAATGGTTGAGATCATACCCGGCAGGGTTTTTCCGTCGGCCTGGAGGGAGGCATTGGCGGTAATTCCGATTCCGGCGGATATAAACTGTAACGAAAGCATTCCAAGGTACGCTTTTCCAATTCCAAGAATCTCTCCCCGTGCACCCATCAACTTGAGTACGGAGCTACCCAGAACCTGCCAGAATAAAAGATAACCGAAGGATAACAAGCAATTAAAGAAGAATGCCGTTTCGGTAAACCGCCGTGCAAGGTGTTTTCTCTTTGCACCAATCTGCTGGGAAACCATGATGGTTACTCCCTGCGATATGGCAAAGAAAAAAGAAAACAACATGAAGTACGGCATAAAAACATTGTTTATCGCCGAGTAGCCTGCGGGATTGTAGGTACCGATAAAAAAGGAATCGGTCATGATCAGGGCAAATTCCACAAGACGCTGGGCGGTAACGGGAATCGCAATAGTGAAAATTACTTTTAGATATGTTGACGATTTCCGTGTCATGAGTACTACCTTCCTGTCCGGTCCCTGTATTACGGGCAAACATCTGTCAAAATTCAGACTTTCAAAGTATGGAGGTAAAATAAACCAATGCCAAGAAGAAATTTGACGAGTTCCGTTTCTTCGCTCATCCTTCTTCAAACGGCTGTGCGAACAACGCCCGGGCCTTGAGGCCGTTATCCCTGCCCTGCTTTTTCCAGCCGGCATGACCCATGAATTTGTACACAAGCCAGGGAAAGTTATGCGTGGCAAACCGGTGGGGCGGCGGCTCTCTGGCAGGTGTTTCAGATTCAACTGCGGCGGCGAGTGACGCCATGTCGTCGAGCAGCCGGCTTACCGGAAGCTTGATGAACATGGTATCCGGCGCGTCCCGCAGGTGCAGCATCATTTCTCCCGAGCCTATTCCGGCACCACCACGCCATTCAATTCCCGTACGCGCACAAAAATTGACAAGTATGTCCAGCGCGCCCCTGTTCTGGACGCCTTCGTAAAATCCGTTATTAGCAATGGCGATCATGGCCGGACGCAGGGTTGCAGTTTTTCCGCGTTCACCCGCAAGCAGTTGTTCCGCTGAAATAAGCCAACGAAGCAGTTGTGAATGGAGACAGTCAATGTACAGGGGAAACGCGATGATTATGAGGTCTACCTCAAAATCCGCTTTGGTCGCCGTTGTCGTCACCATGGGTTCGATCATACGATACGCATGACCCTCACCGAGCCGCTTGCGTATTTCATCGAGAATCACACGGGAGTTCGCTTTTCCCCTCCGGGGGCTGCCGTTTACCATCACTATATTCATGCGTCAAGCTCCTCCCCGAGCCAGGTCAGCATCTCTGACCGGTTTTCACGATATCGGTATACACGCTTCTGGCGGACACAGGATATGTTGTCGCAGAACGAGCGCATCACGTCCAGGTGTGTCGCGTCTTCGCGCTCGCTTGCGTCACCGAAAGACAGCGAGAGCATTCTCGGCAGTCTGGTGTACCGGGGAACATGGTGCATCTCGCCCCGGAACTTGCGGAAAAATGGCAACAGCAGGGGAATCGCCCGATCAAGGATGGTCTTTATCGGCACACTGAAAGAACCGTAGGGGGTCTCTCCGGCCAGCACCACGAGGTCCGCCCGATACATCGCCTCAACGAACGCCATGCCTTCATCTCCGGGTATGACGCATTTCCCGGGCGTCCTGATCCAGCAACCGAAACAACCGAGACAGGGTTTGAGTTCAGCCGCCCGTCGCATCACGAGTTCATGACCGTGTTCTTTGGCCCATTCAGTCAATACCAGTCCCGCGTCGCGGCGGTCGGTATCATCGCTGTCAAAAATGTAGAGAATCTTCATCAGCACCTCCATGTTGGCACTGTCAACATTATACTCATGACTGTAGCACGGAGTGTTGGCACTGTCAACATTAACTGTTATAATTATTTCATGAAGCATGAAACAATCCGGAACACGTCCGGGAAGCGGAACAGCTACCACCGGGAGAACCTCCGGCAGGAACTCCTGGACCGGGGGCTTGCCCTTCTTGCCCGCGACGGGCTCGCGGCCTTTTCACTCCGTGCCCTGGCAAAGGATCTGGGGGTGAGCCACACCGCGCCCTATCGTCATTTCGCAACCCGGGAACAGCTGCTGTCCGAAAT
>MWCL01000136.1 GCA_002070025.1 Spirochaetes bacterium ADurb.Bin215 | reverse complement strand
TCCCCGGGTATTCGACGCAAGGGCAAACGCGGTATCCGCCAGCGTAAATATCGCGCCGCCCTGGGCGATGTCTATTCCGTTTAGATGGCGGTCTTCAATATCCATCACCGCAACCGCTTTTCCTTCCGAACAGGACTCGACCCGGATACCGAAATATTCCGCTACCCGGTCATGTCCCAATACTTCCAGAATGGTTTGATCCATCAGGTTTCAATATCCCTGGTGATACCGCCCCGCTCCATGGCGGTCAGACCGGTACGAACGAGTTCCTTTATCCCGAAAGGTTCAAGAAGGCGAATGAGACCGGCAATCTTCTCTTCACTTCCGGTTACCTCGATAAGGAGGGAGTCCATGGCGACATCAACAACGCGCGCGCGGAAAATATTCGCCGTCTCGATAACACCGAGACGGTTGGTACCTTCGGCACTGACCTTGATGAGTGCGAGTTCACGGAATACGGTTACAGACGGGTCGCAGTGTTTTATTGAAACCACTTCAACCAGTTTCGCCAGCTGTTTTTCAATCTGTTCGAGAATGTATTCATCACCGCGTACGACAATGGTCATGCGGGAAATTTCCGGATTCTCCGTCATTCCGACGGTGAGGCTGTCAATATTGTATCCTCTCCGGCTGAACATGCCCGAAACACGGCTGAGTACACCCGAATGGTTTTCCACCAGAACTGAAATTACATACCGTTTCATATGATCTCCTTCACTGTATAAAGTCCGAGAATCCGGACATCCTGTATGATGCCGGAATCCTGATTCATCGATTTCATTTGACTCAGCGCAGACCGTATCCGTTCTCCCGAGACAACACTGGAACTGACCCCTTCCGGCAAACTGACATTGGCATAGAAGAGATACTTCCAGGGCTCGCCCTGAATCGGCCGGGATTCCAGCTTGGTAAGATTGAGTCCGTTCTTCATGAAGAGGCCGAGCGCGTCATGGAGAGCTCCGGGCCGGTTGGCAACCGTAAAAATGATGGACGCGTGATTCGGCGCGTCGCTCACAATTTCACCGGATCGGGCTATAACCACAAAACGGGTATAGTTTCGCGGATTCGTTTCGATACCGGACTTTATCACGTCGAGATGGTAAATGGGCGCCGCAGTTTCGCTCGCGATCGCCGCACGTGACGGGTCTTTCCCTGCTGCAACGAACTCGGCTGCGCCGGAGGTCGAATCTGTTTCGATATGTTTCCATGCCGGATAGTGGGAAAGGAAATCGTCGCACTGGGCGAGCCCCTGGGGATGTGAATAAACCGAGGTTATCGAGTCAATCGTCGCGCCGGGAACCACAAGCAGGGAATGTTCGATGCGGATGGTTACTTCACCGACGATTTCTATATCCTCATAGCGCGCGAGGTTGTCGTAGTTTTCATACACGGACCCGGCAAGGCTGTTTTCGATGGGGAGCATGCCGCATTCGGCTTTCCCTTCAAGCACCGCATGGATTACTTCGCGGAAGTTGGTTACCGGAAGCGATTCGGCTTCTTCATCATAGTAGCGGCGGATAGCCTGTTCGGCGTACGCGCCGCGGCCGCCGGAATAGGCGCAGACAATCGGCTGGTCGGGGCCGCCCGCCTTGCGGACAACACCGGTAACACCGGTAATCGATCCGGTGCGGGGAATTGACCTGCGGGACACGGCGCGGCCCACCACGGGCGCGAGCACTTCTATATCCCGCATCATCTTTTCGAACTGGTCGGGATAGAGGGACTGCACTCCGTCGGAAAGCGCCTTGTTCGGTGTCGGATGCACTTCGACGATGAGACCGTCCGCGCCGGCGGCAATGGCCGCGAGCGACATGGGCGGAACCTTGTCGCGTACGCCGACCGCGTGACTCGGATCTACTATGATGGGCAGATGGGTCAGCGAGCGGAGAATCGGGATGGCGGAAAGATCGAGCGTATTGCGCGTCGCCTTCTCGTAGGTCCTGATGCCCCGTTCACAGAGTATAACGTCCTCGGTACCGCTTGAAAGGAGATATTCCGCGGCCATGAGCCATTCTTCGATGGTGGCGGAAAGTCCCCGCTTGAGAATGACGGGCTTTCCAAGCGCTCCCACTTTTTTCAGGAGCTCAAAGTTCTGCATGTTCCGGGCGCCGATCTGGTAGACGTCCACATAGTCGCGCATGGCGGGAATCGCGTCGGAAGACACAATCTCGGTAACCACGGGAAGACCCCAGGCGTCGCCAGCTTCGCGGAGATACTTTACGCCTTCCTCGCCGAGGCCCTGAAACGCATACGGACTCGTACGCGGTTTGTACGCCCCGCCCCGGAGCATGACCGCGCCGGACTCGGCGACACGCGCTGCGGATTCCATGATCTGCTCGCGGCTTTCCACCGCGCAGGGACCGGCGATGACCGTTACCCGGTTACCGCCGATCTTGACGCCGCGTACGTTCACCACCGTGTTATCCCGTTTGAACTCGCGGGAGGCCATCTTGTAGGGTTTTGAAATGGGAATGACCCGCTGTACGCCGGGAAGGATCTCAACTTCACGGGGATCAATACCGACCTTCCCCACCGCGCCGATGATGGTTTCTTCATCTCCGGCTATTTCGTTTACCCGAAGGGAATTTTTTTCGAGGAAAACCCTGATGCGCTGCTTGTCCTCATCCCTGATATTTTTCTCAAGTACAATTACCATGTTGCCGTCCTCAAAATATCTGCGAATACTCCGGCAGCGGTTACATCCGCGCCGGCCCCGTACCCGTGGATAACCAGCGGGATCGGTGAATAATACCGTGTTGTAAAGACAAAGGCATTACTGCCTCCCGTAATTACGGCAAGGGGGCCATCCTGCGGAACTTCCACCGGTCCGGCGGCCGCACGGCCGTCCGTGATGGTCCCGACGAATCGTAGCACGTTTCCGGCAGCTTTTACAGCGGTAATTCGTTTTTTGTACCATTCGTCTATCTCGGGAAGCCGTGCGAGGAATTCCTCGACCGTACCGGAGGTATCAAACGAATCCGGAAGGGCGCCTTCGCAGATCACATCGTCCAGGTTGAGGGTCATGCCGGCTTCCCGCGCGATAATGAGCGCCTTTCGGGCGACATCCATGCCGGACAGATCGTCGCGGGGATCAGGCTCGGTGAAGCCCTTCTCGCGCGCCTCAAGGACAGCTTGTGAAAACGAGATACCTTCGTCGAGCCGCCCGAAAATATACGACAGGGATCCGGACATAATACCTTCAAACCGCAGGAGCCGGTCTCCGGACTTGAGCATGTTGCGGAACGTATCGATTACAGGAAGACCCGCGCCAACATTCGTTTCATAGAGGAACCGTTTGCGGTTCTTTGCCGCCGCGGACCGGATTGACTGATAGTAGTCCATGTCTCCCGAATTCGCCCGCTTGTTCGGAGTAACAACGTGAATACCCGCTTCGAGAATGTCGGCATACCTGAGCGGAAGATCACCGGTCGCGGTACAGTCAACAAACACCGGATTGAGCGGCTGTTCGCTCCGGACAAAAGAGAGCATGCCGTCCACGGAGGAAGGCGTGTCGGACGCGGCAAGCAGGTCGTTCCAGGCGGAAAGGTCGAGCGAACTGCGGTCAAGGCACATGACCCGGGAATTGGCGATACCGCAAACCCGGAGC
>MWCL01000135.1 GCA_002070025.1 Spirochaetes bacterium ADurb.Bin215 | reverse complement strand
TAATAGCCGACGCGAATCGTATTGACGATCCGGAAAATGTTAAATCCGGAACAATCGTTGAATTACCACCATTGTATTAGTGATGTACCAGGAAGATAAAAATGAGTGAAAACAAGCATTTGACTCCAGTCTGGATTGTCTATGTTGACGGGAAGCGTCTGGATGTTGAGCATGAGGGAGCCCTGAAGCGAATTTCCGTTAATGACCGTCTCAATGGTGTTTCTTCCTTTTCCCTGCTTTTTGATACCTCCGCGGTCAAGATACGGGACAAAGGCCTGATAGCTCCTGAAAGTGTGCTTTCCATACATCTGGGCTACAAGGACGACGTTGATGAGGTATTTGAGGGCGAGGTTCTCGGTTTCAGGGCAATCCTCGCGGAATACGGAACGGAACAGCTTGAGGTAACCGGCTGTAATTGTCTCCACAAGCTGGGACATGGGACGCACTATCGGAGTTTTGAGGAAATGACCCCTTCCGACGCGGTAGCCGGCGTTCTGGACGCGTATTCCCTGGATGGAAGTGTAGAAGCCTTCGGAGCGACGAGGCCATTCTTTTCACAACAAGGACAAACCGACCTTGATTTCGTTTTAACCCTTGCGGGCAAGTATGGAAAGGATGTGTACGGATACGGGAAGAAAGTTTTTATCGCCAACGAGATAACCGAGTGGACGGACGAAATAATTTTTGAATGGGGCAAGAGTCTGATTCATTTTGAGACGGAGGAAAACTTTCGCCCCCTTGTTTCAGATTGCAGAACGGTTGGCTGGGACGCGTTGAAGAACGAATCCTTTGTCGGTGAGGCGGCTATTACCGACGCGCTGGTCAAGGTAGGTGGATCATCCGATTGGACCAAACTCTCGAAAGGGGGTAGTGGCCTGTGGACCGATGTCATCGTGGATCATGCGGTCGTAGACGCCGAAGAGGCAAAAATGATATCAGCCGGGAAGCTTACGCGGAACTCCTGGCTTTTTTCCCGCGCTCGTGGATCCGCGGAAGGAAATTATAAACTCAAGGCGGGGATGCGTGTTACCATCAAAATGGCTGGAGAAGCGTTTAGCGGGGAATACATAGCCGATTCGGTGAATCATGTGTTTGATTACCGTAACGGTTATCGGACCGAGTTCTCTTTAAAGAGGAATATGAGTCCATGCTGATTCATGATGTTCTGAGGTCCTCCACTGCCAATGGCCCCGGTGACCGATTTGTTGTATGGGTCCAGGGATGTTCCCGCCGGTGTCCGGGATGTTTTAATCCGGTGGCCCAGCCCTTCCCGGGAACTGGTTATGATATAACCATACCCCAGATAATGAGCGGGATTCCCGATGCGGTAGAGGGCATAACCATTTCGGGTGGAGAACCATTTGAACAACCTGAAGAGTTGCTTCGTCTGGTTCGGGCTGCCAGGGATCGCAAACTGTCTGTTCTGATATATACCGGCTATACCTACGAGGAATTGATGAACAGTTTCTCGGGTATGAAACGGGAATTGATGCATGATGTGTTGAAGCATACGGACTATTTGATAGATGGTCCGTATGTGCGGGAAAATCCTTCCCGGAACAAATGGGCCGGATCGGGGAATCAGCGATTTCTTCTTCTTTCTGAAGGAATCGTAGTCGCTGATCTAACTGAAAAACCGGATAACTGGATTATTGGTGAATTGATCATAAACAAGAAGGGCACGGTTACCACTACAGGTATACTGGACGGAATAACGCTACAACTGTAAGGAAAGCAAGGGAATAATCATGAAAGAACTGAACAGATCCGCAAAAACAATAGAAACACTTATCCGGGCCCGTTACCCGTTATTGTATATTGTGTCATTCGAAGAAAACCGCGTTGACGAGAATTTGCGCGGCATCGCCAAAGCAAGGAATAAACAGTTATTTAACTGGAGTATTACGAACGGCCTCGAATTGAATGACGGTTCCTTCATTACCGAACTCAAGGATCCCATAAAGGTGCTTGAATACATATTGCAGTGCGACGTAAACGGACTGTTCGTGTTGAGGGATTATCACCCCTATCTCAATGATCCGGTGGTGGTCCGCAAATTGCGGGATGTCGCCCATAGTCTGAAAACAACCATGAAGAATGTCCTGTTTCTTTCGCCTGCGCTCAAGGTTCCGGTTGAGCTGGAAAAGGAAATCGCGGTAATAGACTACGAACTTCCGGACAAGGAAGAACTTTCAAATATTATCGCCCATATAGCGGAAAGCGTTGGTGATACGAGCAAGCTGGAAATCATGAAGTCACCGGATCAGTATTCAAAGATTGTAGAAGCGGCTCTGGGACTCACGGCGGAAGAGGCGGAAAACGTTTTCGCGAAGTCGCTGGTGCAAAAAGGTCAGTTCGACATAAAGACCATACTGTCGGAAAAAGAGCAAATTATCAGAAAGTCGGGTGTACTTGAATACTACCATGTGAATGAGAACATGAAAGAAGTTGGAGGTCTGGAACAGCTCAAGATTTGGCTTACAAAACGGGGCAAGGCATTTTCTCCCAAAGCGAGAGAATTCGGTCTTCCCGAGCCAAGGGGTATTCTCCTTCTCGGTATACCGGGGTGTGGTAAAAGTCTTACGGCAAAAGCGATTAGCGGCATGTGGCAATTACCCCTCTTAAAGCTGGATGTAGGCAAGGTCTTTTCCAGCTTTGTGGGGTCAAGCGAGGAAAACGTTCGCCGCGCAATTCAGACGGCTGAATCAATCGCTCCGTCAATCTTGTGGCTGGACGAAATAGAAAAAGGATTTTCGGGACTTGGTTCTTCCGGACAAACTGATGGAGGAACGACCGCACGTGTTTTCGGGACATTCCTTACCTGGCTGCAGGAGAAGAAAACGCCGGTATTCGTTGTCGCGACGAGTAATAATGTGAGCCAGCTTCCCCCCGAGCTTCTTCGAAAGGGCCGTTTCGACGAAATATTCTATGTTGACCTTCCCTCAAAAGAGGAGCGTCAGGAAATATTCCGAATACACCTGCAAAAACGGAACCGTGATGTAACACAGTTCAATCTTGAAAAAATGGCGACGCTTACCCACGGATTTTCGGGATCGGAAATAGAGGAAATAATTGTATCGGCTCTCTATGACGCTTTTGACAAAGATGTGGAATTACAACAGGCGCACCTGGAAGCGGGGGTAAAGACCATGATCCCGCTTTCACAAACCATGGAAGAACAGATACGGGGCATCCGTGACTGGGCGAAATTACGAGCACGCAGGGCCAGTGATATTGAATGGGAAGATGAAACCGGAGCGAAACGGCAACTGGAAATATAACCGTCGGGAGTACGCCAGATGGCACGATTAAAGGAAGAACTGGAACAGTTATTAAAGAAATATCCTGATCCGGCAAAAAAAGCCGACGGGATTATTGAATTCCTGGACAAAACAACCGCGGAACAGGCGCTTCCACGGTTGGGTATCGTGAGTGACAACAAGGATCCCGAAGCCCTCGGACGGATCCGCGTCGCCTGTGACATGATCGCGCCCGGCGCCGTTACCGGCTGGCTTCCTCTCGTATCCCCCTGGGCCACAACCGAAACCGGCTGGTGGCAAATCCCCGACATCGGCACCCAGGTCCTCCTCGTGTTCCCCTGGGGAACCACCCAGAACCCGGTAGTCCTGGGTAGCAT
>MWCL01000134.1 GCA_002070025.1 Spirochaetes bacterium ADurb.Bin215 | reverse complement strand
CTTCGGCCGCCGCCGGCCGTACTTCCTCTTCGGCTCAGTTCCGCTCTTTTTATCCATGTGGTGGTTTTTTTCCGCACCCCGCTTCGCGACCGAAGCCGGCGGCGTGCTATGGGCAGCGCTCGTTCTGTGCCTTCTCAACACGGCCTATACGGTAGTCAACATTCCGTATGGCTCCCTTACACCTGAACTCACCAAAGATTATAACGAGCGGAATTCGCTGAACGGTTTCCGTTTCAGCTTTGCCGTTATCGGCACCATTTTGGGGGCGGCTGTCGTGCTTCCCGTCGTCGGTCTTGCCGGAGAGAACACCCGGCTGGGATTTTCGTATGCAGGATTTCTGTTCGGTCTGGTGATGGCGCTTTCCATACTCACTACTTTTTTTTCCGTTCGCGAACAAGACCGCTCACACGAAGCGCCGCTTTCCGAGCGCTTCTTTGAAACGTTCATGAGCGTCTTCAAAAACGGTACCTATGTACGGCTTCTTGTCGTGTACGCGTGCAACCTGACCGGGGTAACGTTTGTGCAAACCATTCTCGTCTACTATTTCAAGTACCTCTACCGCAACGAGGGAATGACGACCATCGCCATGATCTGCCTGCTCGTTACAGCCATGGTATGCATTCCCGTTTCCGTGCTTCTCGCGAAAAAAACGGGAAAGAAACGTCTCTATCAGATTGCCCTGGGCATCATCGCCGTCGGCTGTATGGCAGTGTTCCTCTTTGGTCACATTCTGGGCATGTACTACACTCTTGCGGTGATGGTATTTGCCGGTATCGGTATAGGGTTCTCCTATGTACCGCCGTTTTCCATGCTCCCGGATGTTATCGAGGTTGACGCGGTACGTACGGCAAAGCGAAAAGAAGGCGCCTACTACGGCATGTGGACCTTTGTGTCAAAAATAGGTATCGCTCTCGCACCCGCCCTCGTCGGTCTTGTTTTGAGCCTCTCGGGCTTTACGCCGGACGCTGTACAAACGCCCGGCACCCTGCTGGCCATCCGCGTCCTCATCGGTCCGGTCCCGGTCGCCATCTTCCTCGCGGGCATCCTCATTATCGAACGGTATCCGCTGGACGAGATGACCTATGAGGGGATAGTGGGAAAAACGGAATAAGAAGGGTCAAGGCGCACCGGAAAACCTGACTCTGACATACCTCCGCCGACCGATCCTGATGACCCGACTAGTGGAAACGTCTTTAGGAGCATCGACCACATGATACGGATCAGTGATACGGGACTCATCGCTATAGACCGCACCCTCTGCAACAAGACGACGCGCTTCGCTCATTGAAACAGTCAAACCTGATTCCTTCAGAAGCCGACAGATTTCCATTGTACCGGGACACAGGAATTCCGGCATGTCCGCGGGTGCCTCACGACGGGAGAAGGTGCGTTCCCATTGTTTCCGGACCTTTTCAGCTTCCCCTTCTCCATTAAATCGTGAAACGATACGCTGCGACAACTCCTGCTTGATCCGCATGGGGTTTTCACCAGCTGCGATGCGTGCCGCTGTAGACGCACACAATTCGGGCGAATCAAGCAACACCAGCCGCTGGTATGCGTTCATGCTCTCATCGGACATTGCCATTAATCGTGCGAATTGCTCGCCTGCTTCAGCAGTGACCGGAATATCATTCCCGAACGATTTCGACATTTTCCTCCCGTCAAGACCCGGAAGAAGGGGCATCAACACCGCACACTGGGGAGCGAACCCGCGATCCCTCTGCAAGTCCCGGCCGGAGAGTATATTAAACTTCTGGTCGGTACCGCCAATCTCGACATCTGCTTGAACAGCAAGTGAATCATAGGCCTGCAAAAGCGGATAGAAAAGTTCATGTAATCCAACGCGGATTCCCTTCTCATGGCGAAGGCGAAACGTTTCATGCGCGAAAATCTGTGCAAGAGTGAATGAGCCTGCGAGCTGCAGCACTTCGACAAGAGACAACGAACCATACCACTCGCTCTGCCAGCGCACTTCTGAGCGTCTCTTATTCACAAGACGAAAAATCTGTTCGGTATACCGGGAAGCGTTTTCACGAACCTGTGCCAGGGAAAGCGGCGGCCGTTCCGTATTCCGTCCGGTGGGATCGCCTATCGAAGCAGTATAGTCTCCGATGATCAATACTGCCTGGTGCCCCAAATCCTGGAACTGGCGAAGTTTGCCGTAAACCACCATGTGTCCCAGATGGATATGCTCCGCCGTAGGGTCAATACCAAGTTTTACCCGGAGCGGTACCCCGGTCTCAAGGCTTTTCTCCAGTTTGACAAGCAATTCGTCCCTGGGAATCAGGTCTTCTGCTCCTCGCTCGAGCAGAACAAGCTGCTTTTCAGCTTCTTTTCGTGTGTTCATTTCTTCCTCCTCTTGAACAACCTTTTCTTGTTTGTGAAAAAGCTCCGGACGGTATCCAGTGACGAGGAGGAGCGGTCCATAAAAAAACAAAAGGCCCGCTATCGCCTCCCCCCTCCGGGAAAACGACAACGGGCCTTTCGCGACCATTCAATGCCGCTAGTACCGTATGCCTCCGCGAAGGAGATACATCAAGTAGCGGCTATAATACTGATTATTGCATATGGAATTGGTCATTCTTAAAAAAACATAACAGGAAAATGAAAAGAGAACAAGCATGGCAACAGAAAATTGTTTTCCTACCTGAATCATTTCAGCATCGATTTTGTCACTACCGAAGCTCGTTGTTGAATAGATGTGAAAACAGAATTCAATTCCGTTGACATATAATAATTAGCAGGTATACACTGGCATCATGAAATATTCAAACCCCAAAATTGCGGTGATTACACCATGTTATACAGAAAGTGATGATTACTTGCTTGATTGTTTTACCAGTGTAAAGAACCAGGGTTTGACAAACGTATCTCATTTTTTTATCTCGGATGGAACATCGTTACCGATTCTCGACACACTGCCTGTTCGTCATATCAAGCTGGATACAACCCATAACGACAATGGCAATACTCCCCGGGCAATTGGTTCATTATTGGCAATAGCTGAAAACTTTGACTTTATTACCTATCTTGATGCAGACAATTACTATCTTGATAATCATTTGGCTTCCATGGTGGATCTGTTTTCAATAAGAAAGTATGACGTAGTTTCAAGCCTTCGGGTATTTCTTGATCTCTACGGAAAGGTAATCCCGTACAACAAGTCTAAAGAGAACCGGGGCACCCATATTGATACCAGTTGTTTTATGCTTGGCAGGAAAGCCTTTCCTTTCGCTACAATCTGGGCAAGTATGCCTAAACCCCTTTCACCTGTTTGTGACCGGGTTTTCTTGCAAAAATTGTTTTTGTCCGGATTACGCGTAGGATCTACAAAACAGAAAACAGTTGCTTTCAGAAGCCAGTACAAAATGCATTATGAAGAAACGGGAATGGATCTATCCAATTACCGAAATCTAAAAGACCTCGGGAATATTATCAAGGATATTGACGCGTATTTGAATTCTGATGAGTCTTTTGATGAATGCATTTCCGCGTTGGGATACCACCCCACAACAGAAAGTTTGATTTCACAACAACTCTGTGTCCGAAACATGGAAGAAAATTCCTTTTTTTAACACATAGGGCACCATAATTACCGCGTCGCCGGCCGTGGCGCGTTGTGCCTCAATTTTTTTACTACGACCCTGCTTCTCACGTATGACCGTCCGTAC
>MWCL01000133.1 GCA_002070025.1 Spirochaetes bacterium ADurb.Bin215 | reverse complement strand
CAAAACCCGGCCAAAACGGCCACATTTCACCGATATAACCCTTTCAGAGGAGGCTCTCATGAAAGGGTTTTTTAGTATGCTCGCGGGGTGCAGGCTCTCGGGTTTCTGCTTGAGCACTATATCTGCTTGACAGATATAGTGCCGAGAATTATGTTCATATTGACGAATGCCGGTTTCTTTGAAGTGTCCATTGTTGACTATCATTAAGGGGGTACCCATGAGTATTGATAATCTTGAAATCCCGCGTATCGGGGACATTTTGCGAGACGAGTTTCTCGATCCCCTCAATATAACCGCGTACCGGCTTGCCAAAGATTTGCAGGTGGCGACAAGCACCATCCTTGATATTCTGTCCAACAAACGAAAACTCACCGTCGACATGGCATTGCGTCTTTCACGCTACTTCGGAACATCATCCAGATTCTGGCTTAATCTCCAGAATGATCTTGATATTCGTGAAGCCGGAAAACGACTTGAAAATGAGCTTTCCAGAATTCCCGAGATTAAAACAGCGGGAAAACGATAGCAAAACCCGGCCAAAACGGCCACATTTCACCGATATAACCCTTTCAGAGGAGGCTCTCATGAAAGGGTTTTTTAGTATGCTCGCGGGGTGTGTAATCGCGGCGGTACTCGTCATTTCATGCGCGGGGACGCCACCGCCCTTCCGCGTGGACGCGGTCGCGCTGGAACTGGAGGACGGGTATGGCGGCGAAACAACCGTGAGCGTGGATTTTTACAATAACAGCGACAAAACGGTCACCGCGCTGGAAGTCTCGGTGCCGGCCGCCGCGGGGTACCTGATGCGGCAGGAAATCGTCTGTACGATTCCGCCGGGAGGTTCAACCCGGCTCGATGTGATCATGGACGATGCGCCGGCCGAACCGGTTGCGGCGGCGATTACGGAGATCGTGTACGAAGATGGAAGCCGGTTTTTCGATCCCGGCGGGCGCTCGTCAATCTTGTGGTGGTGAAATAGACAAATACTACGTGTGCACATATACTGTGTAACAAAGGATTTGCCATGAAAAACATAACACTATCCATTGATGAAGACCTGCTGCAGTCCGGCCGTGAGTATGCCCGCGCTCACGACATGTCGTTCAATGTGCTGGTTCGAAAACTCATTGAACAAACAGTCATTCCCCAAAAAGACAAGTGGCTGTCTGATACGTTCCTGCTCATGGACCGTGCCGGAGCATCTTCCGGTGGAAAGCGATGGACAAGGGATGAGTTATACCGCGGCGTGGAGGTGGTGAATCCGCTGGAAGGAAGAGTCTGAATCTCAATCGTTCACAACCGGTATCTTGAGCTGTAGTGCCAACTCTTTCATTTTCCTGTCCCTGGTCAATATGGTCGCGGAATGTCTTCGTGCAAGTATCACATAGAAAAGATCGTAGGAAGAATGGCCGGTATTCAAGGATTCAAGAAAAACTTCCCTGCACATAGTTTTTGTGTTCCGGTAATCGTCAACAAGATCCAGGCAATAATCGATTGCTTTTTGGCATTTTTCCTTGTCCATACCGGAAAAATGTGCATATTTCCAGAAAACATTGGTTATTTCCGAGGGATATGTATCAGGCGCCAATACCAGTTCCGAATCCGACAGTGTCTTTTCAAACAGACGGGCTTGATCCAGTTGAAGAATAATTTCGATTGCGGCACTTGCATCAAGAACCACAATCATCGGTCCCGATCCTCCCGAATCAAGTCGACGGGATCAGGAATATCTGAATGGTCGATATCCAGTGTGCGAATTTTTTCCAGCAGCTTGCCTCTCCGCTCTTTGCTTCCCAGCTTTTTAACCATCCCCTCCTTCAAGAGCACGATGGTTTGCTGAGCCAGACTTCTGTTTTCTTTCTCGGCAAGATAGCTGAGTTGAATATACACGTCTTCCGGTAAATCCCGTACTTGCAATGTCGGCATACACACCTCCTGCATGCAATATACACCCGTTTTGCATGCTTTACAAGAAATATGCCATCATCATCATGGACAAGCGTGATCTTTATATCATCCTCAATGAATCAGGGCCAATTCGTCTTGTATTGCTTTTTCAACAAAATTATTTATGGAAATGTTCATCTTTTTTGCAGTTATTGCAATTTCCTTATGAAGTTCCGGAGAAAGCCTCAAATTGAATTTCCCGGAGTACGGCTTTTCAGGGGCAACTCCCTCTTCTTTACACCAACCCAGATAATCGTCAATTGATTCAATAAAAGCCTTCTCAATTTCACTAACAGTGGTTCCCTGAAAAGTAATCACATCCCGGGTATTTACTACATCACCATGGAATAATTTTGCATCAGAATCATACGTAACTATTCCGATATATCCCTTATACTCAATCACAAGTAACCCCCGCATTTTCCAAAAATCTCTTTACAGAATTGACGGCTCCCTTGTCAGTTATCTTTTTCGGGTGAGGTCTGTGAAAAACAGCCCGCACGTCGTTTAGTTTGACCCGAACACGTGAACCAGTCCCTTAGGTAGTGAATCCGCTGTGATAATCGTATTTAATATCAGCCCCAGAAGCAACCATCCAAATCTTCGTCGACTATGGTTATAAATTTTTCAATATCCGTAACTTCCGGTTCAGGATAGTAACTATGCCACTTCAAGTCGGCTCTCATCCAGTAGATTTTCCATTTTTTGTCTTTTTGTATATACGTTGTTTTCGCTACCGGGATTTCTTCCATTTCATTACCGCGAAATGATCTTCTCAATTCATAAATGATAATACTTTGCCGTTCTATTCTATATCCAAGGTCAACCCGATCTCGTACAGATTCCGGTGGACGCCTGGTATCAATAAAAACATTCATGAGATTCGTTACATTTTTCCGTTCATTTTCCGTAAAAGCCATAAGTACTCCTTTTCCACGTAATTTATCAAACATAGTTCAATCATGGAGTATTGGACAAATCAACTATTATGTAATACGTTCATTTTGTCTCTGCGGATGATATTTTAAAGTCTCTTTGACCCATCATACACCACCCACACGTTCGGTTCGATGTAGGTGCCCCGGTTCCGCTCCGCGAGCGTTACGACGGTGAAGCTGTCTTGCATGCAAGTCTCCTCCACAGTTCATAGGCGGTAAAGGTAAGCGCATACCCGGCAACGATGATGAGGGGAATTTCCGCACCAAGAGGCAGGCGCATCCGCACGATATAAAACGCCACCAGTACGAGCGCGGACTGATGGAGCACGTAGAACATGAAGCTCGATCGTGCAAGGTAGCGGGTAACGGGGCCGGTGTGGTTCATGCGGTGTTTGGACCAACCGGTCAAAAAGAGGATGGTGCTCCACGCGTAGGCCTGGAAAATTTCGCCCGAGGTACAGAATCCGTTATTGCCGGCAGCGAGAGAAACGGCAAGAAGCACAAAAAGCGCAAGGGCGATACCGCCAAACAGGTGCCGGCGGCGTTCAAGGGCGTCCAGCACAGTCTCCCGGGAAAGGAATGCGTACCCCAGCATAAAATACCAGAAATATTCCGCCAGGCTCTTGCCTCCGATATTCAGCAGGGGGCGTACATACATAGCGGCGAATCCCAGGGTGAATACGAGGGCCAGCGGAAACGGCCGTTTTCCCGCGAGCGGTCGGCGGCGTATCAGCTGGATTACGGGAACGGCCGCAAGGGAAATAATAAAAAGATACAGGACGAACCAGAGCTGGCCGGGGG
>MWCL01000132.1 GCA_002070025.1 Spirochaetes bacterium ADurb.Bin215 | reverse complement strand
TCTTTCAGTTTCCTGGGTGAAGCTGTTATGGCACACGCGGTTCGGAGTAATTCTTCAAAGCGTGCTTATCGGTATTGGTACCGGTTTTGTGGTACTGGGGTTCAGAATTGCCCTGGGCTACAGTGAACACCTGCGTACACTTCTGTATGCGTTCCTCCCCGGGGCCTCTCCGCTGTGGACGGTTGTCTGGATTCTTTCCCTCGCCGTGCTCGGCGTCTTTCTCGGTTTTCTTTCAAAACTCAGACCCATGATCAAGGGAAGCGGTATTCCCCAGATCAAGGGAGAGCTGCGAGGGGTTATGTGGCACCGCTGGCTTTCCGAGCTCCCGCTCAAATTCGTTTCAGCCATTTTGTCCATCGGCGCGGGCCTTTCGCTCGGACGGGAAGGGCCTTCGGTACAGATGGGCGGCTACGTCGGGAAGGCCATGTCCCGGATCGGTCACCGTTCTCCGGCGGAACTGCGTTACCTCATGATAAGCGGTGCGGCGGCGGGTCTGTCGGCGGCATTCAACGCGCCTCTTGCCGGTGTGCTTTTCGCCCTCGAGGAACTACACAAACAGTTTTCGCCGCTCATGCTCCTGTGTGCCATGGCCGCCTCTGCCATGGGCGACTTTGTCTCGAGTCATTTTTTCGGTATGCGCCCGAGCTTCAGTTTTCCCGAGATAATACCCCTCTCTCTCAGCCGCTTTCCCTGGCTCATCCTGCTCGGCCTTCTCGCCGCGGCCGGGGGAGATCTCTTCAAAAAATCACTGTATTTTTCGCAATCACTGTACTCGAAGCTCCACGTACCCATGATTGTCCGGCCAGTGGTCCCCCTCCTCGTCTCGGTGCCGCTCGGGTTTTTCCTCGCCGAAACAATCGGTGGCGGTCATGGGCTGGTGGAACACCTCGCGGTCGCCCGGTACAGTCTGATGCTTCTTGCCGGCCTGTTCTTCGTCAAGCTCGCGTTCTCCGGCCTTTCCTACGGCGCCGGCACCGCGGGCGGCATCTTCCTGCCCCTGCTTGTATGCGGCGCTCTTCTGGGAACAGCCTTCGGCACCGTGCTCTTCAGATTGGGCCTCGTGGCCGAAATCGAGATCGTCAATTTTCTCATTCTTGGAATGGCGGCATTTTTCACCGCCGTGGTACGCGCGCCGGTTACCGGAACGGTTCTCATCCTGGAGATGAGCGGAAACCTTTCCCACCTCGGCGGCCTCGTCATTGTCTGCCTTATCTCCCAGCTCGCCTGCGACCTCGTGCGCTCACGCCCGGTATACGACGTGCTCCTTTACCGACAGGCCCGGGAGGCAATCCAGCGCAAGACCAGGACGTCTTGAGTGGATTCACTCAGGGCGGTGAAGGAATAGTCTCCGGACACAACCGTATCCGGGAAACTGTTTCCGCGGACATCCAGCGTCAAATATACCACTTCGGTTTCTTCGCCCCGTTCAAGGGTCAATTCGTACACCGCATGGGTTGCGATGAACAGTTCATCGGGTCCGCTGGAAGAATGCTCATGTCCGTACGAGCTGAATGTCACGAAAACACCGCTCCCCAGTCCGGTACGAACACCCGATTGCAAGGAAATTTGTTTTTCAGATTCCATAGCAGCTCCGGAAACAAGACACAACGTCAGAAGAATACCGACAAGACACCGTGATTTTTTTTGCATACGGTACTGTAAAGGGTGGCCAACCGGTTGTCAATCCTGAACGTCGAACTCGGTAATTTTGAAAACAGCCGTTTCCTCTTCCAGTATCCGCGAGATATTCTCCGACTGACGGGTTACCTGCATCACCGCGTCCATTTCGCTCGTCAGTTCCCCGAGCGCCCCGATAATGTCCTGCACTTTGCGGGCGGTCGCTTCGGAAATGCGCTCCACCTGTTCGGTTGAACGCTTGTTCTCGCCGGAAACATCCTGCATGACCGTTTTGAGGGCGGTGAGTTCCCGTGAAATGTCGTTGAGACGCGCCATCAGATCGAATATCTGCGTTCCCCCGGTCCGGAGCTCGGCCATGCTCTGCGCAATTTCGTCAAACGATCCGGTGGTTTCCAGCACCTCGTTTTCTATGCGCTCAAACACCTTTTTCGTATTTGACCCGGCGTTCACCGCGCCCTGAATGTTACCCGTAATCCCTTCCATGATTTTGCTGATTACCGTGGAGTTGCTGGAGGTCGCCTCGGCAAGCTTTCGGATTTCGTTGGCGACAACGGCGAAACCCTTTCCGGCTTCACCCGCGTGCGCGGCCTCGATTGACGCGTTCATGGCGAGCAGATTGGTACTGTCCGCGATATCCTGAATAAGGGCAGACGCCTTGAGAATCTCCGAGATAGTGTTGCTGATCCGCTGAATCTCATGATTTGTCTCGTCAAGTCTGGTTCCGCCCTCACGGGAAACCTGCACCAGCGAGGCAAGCGCGGATTTCTTTTTTTCCGTAATCTCCGTCACGTTCGAAACAGACGTTACCATTTCGGTAATGGCTACGTTGGTTTCTTCCACCATCGAAATCTGCTGCTGTTGTACCGCGTCCAGCCGCGCAAGATGCTCTTCCAGATTTCCCGCGATGGCGCTGTTCGTCTGTACGGTCCCGTCAAGCTCTGCCATGCCGGAAGAAATTGTCTGAATGGAATCGGTAACGAGCGCGGTCGTCCGGGATACCTTCTGGACACTGCCGAGTAATGTGTCTTTCAGCGTCAAATTCGCCGTACTCGTTTCCTTGATTTTCCGGATAGCACGACTTAAGTTGTCCGTAAAATCATTCACGTTCCGGCTCAGGCGGCCCATCTCGTCGCGACTGTTCACCTGAATCCGGTCGGCAAAATTACCCTCTTTCATGGCGAAAATGCCCTTGTCAATTTTCTTTACCCGGACCGAAATGGCATTGGCTATGAACAGCGCAACGAGCAGCGGAACGGTGAAAACGACGAGGAGCACCAGCCAATTGAAATTTTCCGCCCGCTTTTGATACGTGCCCAGCTCCCCAACGATATCAACATACTGTTCCTGAATCTGATCCAGAATATTGTTCATGTTCTCGTTCAAGGTGGTTATGGAGGACCGGAGAAAATAAATCTCCTGCCGCAACTCGCCGGAATCCGCGGCATCGCCGGTTCTGTCCGACTCAAGCTCGTACAGGGTAAACGTACTCTCGGTGCCCGCAGCCACGGTGGCCGCGTTCCGTACACGGTCAATACGCGATTCCAGCGTACTCTGACTCATTTTCAGCTTGTCCGTTAACAGGGAAATGTTTTTGATTGAAGATTTCACCGACTCATTTACGGCGGGAAGGATCTTGAGCTGGCGAATACGGTTTATCGTCAGATTCAACTCGCCCTGCTTCTCCAGCACCCGGGTAATCTGGTCGTCAAAGTCCTCACTGTCCAGCCGGTTCACCTGGGCAATGTAATCAACGATCCGGTACTCCAGATCCTGAAAAATCTTCTGTTCGGCTTCAATGTTCCGGACAGTCGTCATCAACAGGGAATTGACCAGGAGGGACGAGGCTCCCGCGAGCGAAGAAAAGAACACCAGAACAATCAGTTTGACGCGAATGGTCATACCACCCCCATAAAAAATACGAACCTGCTTCTGTTACTTTTTGTAAGGGTTTGGAAGTAGTACTCTTGCGGCAGGAACCACGATCAGTGTAAGGGCGGTTGGAGGATCTTGTCAAATCGGTGTTAACTGCTACTAAAATTGTTGAAACCAAAATCTGATAAATAACTCTCATACAACAAGATGCCGGGCGACCCAACCGTTGCCCGGCTGACCCTTTTCGGGTACCACACCCGTCCGGAAACACACAACCGGCGGGTTTTTCTTTCTTCTCAGCCAGATTTCTTCCATCCAC
>MWCL01000131.1 GCA_002070025.1 Spirochaetes bacterium ADurb.Bin215 | reverse complement strand
CTCGGCAACCGCTACAGAAGCAACGAGTGCGAAGATCATAAGAATTGCAAGAGCTTTCTTCATTTAAGAAATTCCTCCTTAAAGTTTTGAGGTAGTCAAACCAACGGTTTTTCTATGCTACCCCTATCTTTTGCTCCAGTATACCTGCAGTTTTTTTGCTCGTCAAGTTTTTTTTAACAAAAGAGCCGGTTTCGCACGACAAAACCGGCATATTTTGTCATATATTCTCCAATATCTCTATTTTTCTCTGAAAAGAAACACAATGAGTGCGGCGATAAAAAGGACTTGCGGAATGTTTGCGGAGAGGAGTGATCCAAGTGTTGTGGCAAAAACGGGGATGGAATTTGAAGAAAAAAAACCGAAAACACGGAGCGTCCGGTACAACAGCCCGGCGTATGAAGCGAGGATACCCACAACAACCAGAATCCAGGCAAGACTCGCCGTTTTTGTCCACACCATGATGGCGAGGAAGGACGCGGCGGCGCCGAACAACAGGGAAACCAGAAGCTCGATGAGCTCCGGGCTCTGGAGAATAACGCTTTCCCCGCTCATGAGGCGCCGCCTTTCGCAAGAGCCTTGAACTCTCCCGGGTCGGCCACGAAAGGTACAATGGAAGGGACATGATAATCAGGGGATATCAGGATGCCGTTGTCGAGGCAAAAGTTGAAGAACTCTTCGTAACGGGACGGGCGCATTTTGGGGACAAGGTAGGGACCGCGGCGATCCCACCAGGGATTCACATAGCGGTCAAAGACCATCCAGTCCTGTTCGGTACAGGTAAAAATCTCGGCGGAAAGATCATGGAAAGAACGGGCAAGCGCGCCGAGCAGGGCGGGAGATACCGGATCGGACGGGGAAATCCGGGCGGCGGCTTCGTCAGAACGGGGAGCGAAAACGGCAACGGTTACCCCGCCCGCGAAGGGGAGCGGAGACGCAAGCACCATAGTATCGAGCGATTCATTGACGCCCCGGAGAAAAGCCGAGTCTACCCGGTCGCTCATGGCGTAAAACGCGTCATCGAGCCAGGGACGCCAGATTTCTATACCGTGGAGGTTGCGCGCCGCGGAAAGCGGGGAATCCCCGCCGGGGCCGATATCCTCGGCCGCTTCGGGATGAAGGAGCGGGGACTCCATGAGCGGAATCTCGCTCCAGAGGTCCAGGAAGGCCGCACAGGCGCGCGCGGCGCGTTCCCGTGATGCGTACCAGCGTACTTCAGGATACTGGGGCAACAGCTCCTGTACCGCACGAACGAGTTCGCCGTCTTTTTCAGTCGGGAAGGAACCGGTAAGGCCGCGGTCAAGCAAACTCTTGAATACGAGCTTCGCCTTTCCGCTCTTCCAGCCGAGAATGGCGGCACCGGCTTCACGGTAGAGGTCGAGCAGCCGCTTCCCCTTCGCGGTATACAAATGGTACCCGTTTGCGCGGCGCACGGTGCCGTAGCGTGAAAGAATGGCTTCCTGAATATTGACCGGATCAACTGGTATCATGGTAATGCTCATTGTACCAGTTTACGAAAAATCCGCAAGCCGTTTTTGCACAAGCTCCGAGGCAATACCCGGATTCGCCTGTCCCCGGGACTTTTTCATTACCTGGCCGGTAAGCCAGTCGACAACATTCGTCTTTCCTTTTGCATAATCCTCGAGCGCCGCGGGGTTTTCTGCGAACACCTCGGCCACAATTTTCCCGATGGCCCCGGTATCGCTCATCTGCTCCATGCCGTGTTTCCTGATGATCGCCGAGGGAAGTTCGCCGGTTTTCAGCATTTCGGCAAACACGTCTTTTGCCTGCCGGCTCGTGATGATGTTGCTACCCAGGGCGTTTACCAGAGCGGCGATATGCGCCGGCGTTATCGGAAGGTCCGCAAGATCGATATTCCGGTCGTTGCGTACCGCGAGGAGTTCGCCGAGTATCCAGTTCGCAACCTTCCCGGGATCCCCGGACTCTTTCGCCGCGTCCTCGAACCATTCGGCGAGTTCGCGCTCGCTCGTCAGAGTTTTCGCGTCAGAATCCGAAAGGCCATATTCGCGGCGGAACCGGTCCCGCTTTTCGGCGGGGAGTTCCCCTACCCGGCTCCGGGCCTGCGCGAGAAAGGCGTCATCGAGGATGACGGGCGGTATGTCGGGCTCGACCACGAAGCGGTAATCGGTAAAGGAGTTCTTGGTACGCTGAATGACCGTACGGCCTGCCGCGTCGTCCCATCCCATGGTGTTCTTGAACCCGGCGGTATACGGCTGCCGGTTCGAGCGGAATTCTTCGAGCTGACGACCCGCCTCGTACGTGCAGGCGTCGCGGATGGAGCGGAACGAGTTCATGTTCTTTATTTCCGAGATGGGCGTCCGGTATTCAGTGCCGTTCGTCACTATTTTCAGATTGATGTTCGCATCGCAGCGCATGGCGCCTTCTTCCAGGTTGCCCTCCGTTACGCCGATGTACCGGAGTATTTCTCGGACCGTCTGCATAAAGAGGGCAGCCTCCTCCGGAGAGGACAGGTCGGGTTTCGAGACAATTTCGATGAGGGGCACGCCGGAACGGTTGAAGTCGATGCAGCTGCGGCCGTCTTCGCGGTGGATGCTCTTGCCCACGTCTTCCTCGAGATGGATGCGCTCGAGCCGGACCTTCTTGCCGTCAAGCATGACATGGCCATCGTGACAAAGGGGGATATCGTACTGGGTAATCTGATAGCCTTTCACGAGGTCCGGGTAAAAGTAGTGTTTGCGATCAAACGTGACAAACCGGTTAATGCCGCAGGAGAAGGCGTAGCCGGCCGCAGCGCCGAGTTCAACGAATTCCTTTGACGGGACCGGCATGGCGCCGGGAAGTCCGAGGCAGACCGGGCACACGCGGGTATTCGGCATGCCGCCGTACCGGTTTTCGCAGGCGCAGAACGCCTTGGTGGGGGTCTTGAGTTCGCAGTGTATCTCGCAGCCGATGAGTATTTCATACGTCAGATCGCCGTCTTTGTGCAGGCCGCTCATAGGGATTTCTCCCGGGCGCGCGCTACTTCAAGGATCGTCTGCTCGCCGCCCATGGGACCGCAAATCTGTACGCCCACCGGAAGCCCGGCGGCGGTCTTCCCCGCCGGAATGGAGAGGGAGGGAATGCGCGCGAGGTTGACGAAGGTGGTGTAGAGGTCGGTCAGGTACATGGCGATCGGATCGTCCACCCGGGAGCCGAGCCGAAAAGCCGGCGCCGGATTCGTAGGGCACAGGAGGATGTCGTGTGTTTCAAAGACCGCGGCGACATCCCGCTGGATGCGCGCACGCACGCTCATGGCTTTTTTGTAGGTGTCGCCCGAGAAATGCGTGGAAAGCACGTAGTTCCCGATGACGATGCGGCGCTTGACCTCGGCGCCGAACCCGTCCGAGCGGGTGGCGACATAGAGGTCTTCGAGGCCGGTGCCTGGGTCCTTGCGGAGCCCGTAGCGGATGCCGTCGAAGCGGGAAAGGTTGCTCGCCGCCTCGGAGAGGGCGATCACGTAGTATGAACTGACCGCCGCTTCGAGTACCGGAATGGACACCGTTTCGATCGCGGCGCCGCGGTCGCGGAACCACCGGCAGGTTTGGTCAAAAACGTGCGCGACTTCGGGGTCGAGGCCTTTTTCGTCCATGAACTCCTTTGGAAGCGCGATTTTCAGTTGTGACACGTCCGCATCTGAAAGAGCTGCGAGCGACGGGAAATCGCGATTGGTACTCGTGTTGTCGAGTGGGTCGCGTCCGGCCATCACGGATAACATGAGACCAATATCATCTACCGATCGGGCCAGGAGGCCCACCTGATCAAGCGAGGAGCCAAAGGCGACCATGCCGGAGCGGCTCAGGGTGCCGTAGGTGGGCTTGAATCCGTAGATGCCGCAGTACGACGCGGGCAGGCGGACCGAGCCGCCGGTTTCGGTTCCA
>MWCL01000130.1 GCA_002070025.1 Spirochaetes bacterium ADurb.Bin215 | reverse complement strand
CGGTTGGGTCGCCCGGCATCTTGTGATGTGATCGTTATTTATCTGGTTTTGGTTTCAACAATTTTGATAGCAGTACAAAAATTTGCCTTCTTTAACCGAAATATGTATACTTAGGTTAACATAAGGAGGCTGATATGGCAAAAATAACTTTGGGCGGTACGCCCGTTGAAACAATTGGTTCATTACCCCCGGTCGGAAGCACTGCTCCCGATTTCAGGCTTACACGGCAGGATCTTTCGGATGTTACCCTTGCGGATTTCAGGGGAAAAAGGAAGATCGTCAATATTGTTCCGAGTCTTGATACCGGCGTTTGCGCGGCAAGCGCCCGGCGTTTTGATCACGATGTTGCCGCTCTCAAGGATACTGTGCTTCTGACGGTTTCCTGTGATCTTCCCTTCGCGATGGAACGGTTTTGCAAGGCGGAGGGTCTTGATACCATCATTTCGCTTTCCCAGCTTCGCGACCGAAAATTCGGTACCGACTGGGGTGTTACCATGACGACTGGTCCGCTCGCAGGGCTTCTGTCGAGGGCGGTTGTTGTGCTCGATGAGAACGACAAGGTCATCTATATCGAGCAGGTACCGGAGATCAAGCAGGAGCCCGATTACGAAAAGGCGCTTGCAGCGGTTACTGGCTGAGATCGACTTCCGCGTCGCCGTCGGCTTTAAGAAGGCGGTTTCCGAAAAACCGTATACCGAGAAGGCCGAGTGGCGCGGTAAAGAGTATCGAGACGACGGCGATGGCGAGTATGGTGTTTCCCTCGGGAATTCCCCGGCTCAGGGCAACAGATCCGAGAGCGGCCTGTACCGTGGCTTTGGGCAGGTAGGCTATTGCGCAGAAGAGGCGTTCCCGCCAGCTAAGCGGGGATCGCGCGGTGGCCAAAAATACGCCGAGTGAGCGAAATACGAGTCCAAGCGCGATAACCATCACGCCCTTTCCGCCCGCTTCGAGGGCCACTTCGGGGTCGAGTGCGTATCCGATGAGTACGAATAGGATTATTTCGGCAAATACCCAAATTTTTGAAAGCTTTCTCGAAAGTTCATGAGCGATTGCTTCGTGTCGTTCCAGTATGACGAATCCCGCGGTCATGAGGCCGAGGAGGGCGGCAAAATGCAGGTGATTGCCCACATTTACCAGCAGGGTAGCGCAGACAAGTAGTATGAGGGTTTTTTCGGTCGCCCGGATAGAGCCGTGATGGCGGGAGAAGAAACGGGACAGTATATATCCTGCAATGGCGCCTGCGGCGATTCCGGCGATTATGGATAGTGGAACTGAAAATATCGCCAGGGCAATGTTGACTTCACCGCCGGCGGCCAAACCGAGAAACACGGTAAACAGTGTTATGGCGAACACGTCGTCAATAGAGGCTCCCGCCAGGACAAGGGTGGGAACCTCGTTTTTTTTGCCGCGTCCCTTTTCTTTCAGGTCCAGCATGGAAGGAACCACGACGGCGGGTGAAACAGCTGCGATCATGAAGGCGGTAAGGGCCGAAACGGTCCACCCGAATCCAAAGAAATTATGAAAGAGTATGGTGAGGGCCGCACCTTCGGTGATACAGGGTATAAAGGACATGCGAAACGCTGTTCCGCCGATCTGCTTGAGGGTTTGGCGTTTTATTCCGAGTCCCGCACGCAGAAGGATCACGATGAGGGCGAATGATTTGAGATAGGGATCGAGCTCCCAAAATACCGGCGGCGCCGCGGTTTTCGCGGTAACGGCGCAGATGACTCCGAATATCACCATGCCAAGTATGGTGGGGAGTTTCATTTTGGCAAAAAGGCGTCCGGACAGCCATCCGCCTGCCAGGATTATCGCGAACAGAACGTTAAAGGGTACGGGATTCATTGTAGGGCCTCTCTGTATGTGGCCAGTGTATCCGTGTTTACTGCTGTATTGCAACTATCCCGGAAGAATTGTTGCAGTTGCAACAGACGATTTGGGAAAGGATCAGTATTTTTATAGCATCAGGAGAGAAAATCATGAATATTGCTTTGATTAGAGAACTTAATGCAGATCACGCGGTGCTTATGCGTGCGGTTGATGCGATTCATACCGCGGGAGGGTATTCCAATGATGTACGGGATTTGCTGATTAAAGTTCGTAGTGCGCTTGTTCGTCATCTTGATAAGGAAGAACAGCATTTTTATCCGGTTATGCGTGAGGCCGCCGAAAAGAACATGGATCTGAATAATCTCCTTACCGTAATGGGGCTTGAAATGGAACAAATTGCAAATAAAGCCCTTGGGCTTATTGAGGGCTGGCTGGAAAAGGACGGCGGTGATGCGTTCACGGACGAATTCGACTCGTTCAGAACCATCCTCGCAAGCCGAATTTCCCGCGAGGAGAAAACCCTGTATTCAAAGTATCTCAAGCTGGCGGGCAGTTGAAGAGCGCCGGTCAGACGGTAAGGGAATCAAAGTCGATAACGCAATTCCGGCCTGCTTCTTTGGCATGGTACAGAGCCTTGTCTGCATTTTCTATAATCTGCTCACGTTTCATACCGGACCGGTACAGGCAAAAGCCGATGCTTATGGTCACCGGTATGTTTCCGCGGAAGCGGTGGTTTTCCACTGTATGCCGGATTCGTTCAGCATATTTTTCACACTCTGCGGTGGTGTTGGTAGTCATGAGTATGGCAAACTCTTCCCCGCCGTAGCGGACAGCCGTATCCATGGTTCGGGTCACCGATCGCAATAACATCCCCAGTTCGTGCAGTATCCGGTCTCCGGCGGGATGTCCCCGGCTATCATTTATTTTCTTGAAATGATCAATATCGCACATGAGCAACGCAAATCCTTGGCCTGTTCTTTTGGAGGATGCGTAGTTCTGTTCCAGCGCTTCCTGAAAGTAGTACCGGTTATATAGTCCGGTCAGCAGGTCGTGTGTGGATCCATATTCTATTTTGTCCCTGATTACATGTTTGGTCACAAAAAATACGAACAGCAGGACTAAAACAATGGTAAAGAAAATTGCGGAAACAAGATTGAATCGTTTCGTATAGGCCAGGGTCTGGTGCTCTATATGGGCAATAAGCGCGTTTGATGAATACCAGATAATTTCAGATTGTTCGAGGATTTCATCTTGGGGAGCATCCTGTTCGATGAGACGAACCAGAACCTCCCAGCTTCCGAGCGTCGCCGTGAAGTACTGTTCGTCATACGATCCATAGAAAGAATTCGCTGACCGGGTATGAGCGAACAAGATGTCTATGGACTGTTCGATCTCCGGTAGGTACATGGCCACCGGCTTCCCGGATAGATGGATTTTTATGATCCGTTGCGCACCGCCGCGGATCTTTCCGGCTTCATTGATAAGGGCCGAGTTCTTTTCAATAACATTGGCGTTCTCATTAATAAATAGTGTGAGTCCGCTTATGGTCAGAATGAGCCACGCGAGGATCACAAGAACGTGATTGACCGCGGTTTTGCGGGGCTTTGATTGTATCACGGGGACACTCAGTTCCGGCGGAAACGCTGGAGGATTCCCCGGTCATGCAGGATACAGGCGACTCCGGCAAGAACCACGAGAACGCCGGCAATGCGCACAAGGAAGATTCCTGTGCTTCCGGGGAAGATAATCAGGATGAGCGCGATGCCGATCGATGCAATCGCTTCGTAGAGGTAGCCGGTGGTATCCATACCGCTTTCTTTCATCCGGGTTACCGCGTAGATTTCGAGGACTGCCGAAACAATAAGATGCGCCGCCAGGATGTAGGCGGTAATGATCCATACGGTGCCGGCAAGAACCAGGGGGAGGACAATCGCGAGGACGCCGATTCCCATTCCCAGAACGGCCCTGACGGTGAGGGTTCTGTGGAATATCGGATCATCGAGTTCGGTTCTGAACCGGGTAAAGGTATACAATCCGCTCACAAAGGCGGCCACGCCGAGGCTGATAACAACCGCCCCGATAAATCCCTGGGGGGCGAAGAGCATGATGAGTCCGGTAATGGTAAAGATGATCCCCGCGATCAGGTAACTGCGCATTTTTGTTCTCCTTGATACCACGTAATCAGGCAAGGATGTCGATGTTTTTTCCTGC
>MWCL01000129.1 GCA_002070025.1 Spirochaetes bacterium ADurb.Bin215 | reverse complement strand
CCCCCGGTGGAGTGCGTCTCGTCATTAAAACAGCCTCTGAAAGAAGAGTAGCGCATGGGTAAAAAAATGTAAATATTGAAAGAAAAAGTGATGAAAAATGAAATAACGGGATTTTTGCTTAAAAATAGAGAAAATATACCGTGTTTGATTGGTGAATAACGGTAAAAAAAGCTAGTAGATACAATTGATATGAGTAAATACGGTTATTAAGACCAAAAACAGGAAATAATACGTTCTATCGAGAGAAGTATTCAGGGAAAACGCAGAAAAGAAAAAAGAGCAAAAAAATTGAAAAAAAGACAAAAAAAAAGGTCTCCGGAAGCATTTTTCCGGAAACCGTTAATCGGATCAGTATTTTGACAGATAATTGTCGATTTCCCAACGGGAAACCTGGGTTTTATACTCAAGCCATTCGAGTTCTTTCGCCTCGATGTACTTGGTAAAGACATGCTCGCCGAGCACCTGGCGGACAAGCGGATCTTTTTTCATCTCGCCGACCGCCGCGATCAGGTTTTCCGGAAGCCGTTCAACCTTCTTGCGTTTCAGGGCGGATTCACTCATGGCGTAGATGTTTCCATCCACTGCGGGCGGCGGATCGAGGTTCTCGCGAATACCTTCAAGACCGGCCGCGAGGACGAGGGCGAGCGCGAGATACGGGTTTGCCGACGGATCCGGGCTCCGCAACTCAATACGGGTAGAAAGACCGTTCGCGGAGGGAACGCGGATGAGCGGGCTCCGGTTGCATGCCGACCAGGCTATGTAGACCGGCGCTTCGTATTCGGGAATGAGCCGTTTGTAGGAATTGACGAGGGGATTGGTTACCGCCGTAATTCCCTTCATGTGCTTCATGATTCCGGCGATGAAATTACTGGCCTCGCGGGAAAGACCGTCCGGTCCCGAGAACACATTCGTTCCGTCCTTGAACAGGGACATGTTGATGTGCATACCGCTTCCGGCAATACCGTACACCGGCTTCGGCATGAAGGTCGCGTGGAGACCGTGACGGTGCGCGATGGTTTTGACTGCAAGTTTGAAGGTCATCATGCGGTCCGCCGCTTCAAGGGCTTCACAGTACTTGAAATCTATTTCATGCTGTCCGCGGGCACATTCGTGGTGGGACTGTTCGATTTCGAAGCCCATCTCCTCAAGGGTAAGAACCATGTCACGGCGTGCATTTTCCCCGAGATCGATGGGACCCATGTCGAAGTAGCCGCCGTTGTCGAGCGTTTTGAGGGTTGGTCCGCCTTCAGCGTCGGTATGGAACAGGAAGAATTCCAGTTCCGGCCCCACGTTGAGGGTGTATCCCATCTCTGCGCAGTCGGCGAGCACGTTTTTCAGTATTTGTCGTGGAGAACCGCCGAAGGGTTTTCCATCCGGGGTATATACATCACAGATAAGCCGAGCTACCCGATTCGGGCCCGGCCGCCAGGGAAACATGCAAAATGAATTGAGATCGGGACGGAGTACCATGTCCGACTCTTCGATACGGACAAAGCCTTCGATCGAGGAGCCGTCGAACATACACTTGTTCTCAAGCGCCTTTTCCAGCTGGGATGTGGTAATTGCCACATTTTTCAGGGTACCGAAGATGTCGGTAAACTGGAGCCGGATAAACCGGACATCATTTTCCGCGACCATCCGGAGGATGTCGTCTTTGGTGTAACTGTACATACCGTATTCTAAATGAGGCGGGCCATCTGTGGCAAGTAGGTCCGGGGTTTCAGCCGTGGCGGTCTTTCAACAATTTTGATAGCAGTCGCGCTCTATATACACAAATCGACGATTCATCTATAGTAATGCAGTCAGGTAGAGTCCGGACCGATACAACCGGTCCCGTGGAGCGGGAGACACTCCCGCGTTTTGTCATTCGAAATACTATTCGCAACGAACAAGCAAGCGCCCCTGATTACAAGGATTTTCACATGGAACAAATTTCCCCGGAAACAAAAGACCGTCTGTCGTTCGAAGACCTCGGTCTCGATGAAGTGGTTCTCAAGGCCGTAACCGCAAAAGGCTTTACCGAACCAACCCCCATCCAGGTACTCGCCATTCCCCGTCTTCTTGACGGTGACGCGAACGTAATCGCGAAAGCGCGCACAGGTACGGGCAAAACCGCCGCGTTTGGTCTCCCGCTTGTGCAGGAACTCCGCGCCGACAAACAGCAGCCCCGCGCACTCGTACTCGTGCCGACCAGGGAGCTCGCCATTCAGGTTGAAACAGAAATCGCCTCATTCAGAACGGAAGCCTATCCCCGTACCACCGTGGTTTACGGCGGCGCCTCTATCGTTGAACAGCTACGGAATCTCCGCCGCGGTGTTGAAATCGTCGTCGGTACGCCCGGACGTGTCATTGATCACCTGGAACGTCGTTCTCTTGATCTGACCGGAATAGAATATTTCATTCTCGATGAAGCCGACGAAATGCTCAACATGGGCTTTATCGAAGACATAGAAGCCATTTTCGGCCGCGCCAATCCCGAGGCCCGCGTGCTCATGTTCTCTGCGACCATGCCCAAGGCCATTCTCTCGATCGCCTCGAATTTCATGGGCGACTACGAAATCGTGGAAGAAGAAGCCGTAACCGATGAAATTGCGCTCACCGATCAGTTTTACTGGATTGTCCGTGAAGACGACAAGACTGAAGCACTCGTCCGGCTCATCGACATGACTCCGGACTTTTACGGGCTGGTATTCTGCCAGACCAAGGCCGATGCCGACGCGGTTGCCAAGGAGCTCGACGAACGTCATTACCAGGCAGCCGCCCTGCACGGCGATATTGCCCAGAGCCAGCGCGAAAAGATTCTCGGGCGGTTCCGCATCAAGAAGACCAGGATTCTCGTCGCGACCGACGTGGCCGCGCGCGGTATTGATATTGAAGGCATTACCCATGTTGTGAACTATGCGCTGCCCTATGACGGCCCCACCTATACCCACCGCATCGGCCGAACCGGCCGTGCCGGCGCTCGTGGAACCGCGATAACCTTTGTACGTCCCGAAGAACGGCGCCGTCTCGGCTATCTTCGCCAGCATACCAACGACGCGTTGAACGAGGGTCAGGTACCCGGAATCAAAAAGGTTCTTTCCACCAAACGTGAGCGTCTCATGGAAACAACCTCTTCCGATATCGAGCAGTATTTCCCGACCGCGGTGACGGAAGACGAGGTGGAATCAATCAAGGACGCCATAAAGTCCATTCCCGCGGAATGGAGCGCTTTTGCGAAAAAACTCGCGGAGGGACGGGATCCGGAAGCGGTACTCGCGGCGGTACTCGACCGTCAGTTCGGCGCCCTGCTTTCACCGGAGCATTACCGGGAAATTCGCGAGGTAAAGGGATCCGACGCGTCTCATGTACGGCTCTACGTGGGAATCGGCCGGCGCGACGGCATTACCCGCCGTGGTGTCGCCCAGCTTTTCCGCGATCTCGTCGGCGTTCCCGAGCGTCTCGTTGACCGTATCGAGGTGCTCGACGCCTTTTCACTCGCGACGCTTCCCGCGGATGCCGCGCGCGCCGCACTCGATCTTTCAAAACAGCGGCGGAATGTGCCGCACATGCATGTCGACGTAAAAAGCGGTGGCGGCGACTTCCATGCCGGTCCGCGCCAGGGCAGGCCCGGCGGTTCGCGGAACGGTCCTCGGACCGGTGGTCCGCGCGAGTTCAACCGCGCCGGTCCTCGGACCGGCGGTCTGAGGACCGGTGGGCCGCGCGAGTTCAATCGATCGGGTCCTCCCCGGGATTCTGACCGTGGCCCTGGTGCTCCCGGCAGACGGAATGAACGAACCTACAGCCGTGGATCGAAACCCGCAGGAGCGGAAGCGTACCGGAAAAAAGCGAAGCCGGAATAAGTGATGAGCTAATTCAAAAATCCTGCGGCGGCATAGGCGTTGAGCCAGCGCTGCAGGGGAGTAATCCAGTTGTCGTCATGACAACCCTGGAGAAACAGGCTTTCATACATATCAAGGATGTGCTCGCGGATGGCGAGGACATCCTTTTTTTCGACCGTTGCGGAGCTTTCAAAGAGTGTGCCGATAAACCGCACAACTTCCGCCGGTGTTACTTCATCCGGCGTGATGCGGGTCATGGCGTAAAGGGCTGCCGGAATGCAGTTCACGCTGTGCTGTTTGATATACAGTACCGTTTCCGTAATGGCCACCGCGCCGTCAAAGAGCTCCCTGTTCAGTATATCAGCCTCATCCTGCGGTATGCCGAGTTCGGTGAATGCCTTGCGGTAAAAGGTGTACGCGAGTACGACAATGATGACATGGAGACTCGGAACGCACAGGTAGTGCGGATCGAACATATGAATGATGCGGAAGTGACCCTTGTAGTAGGCAGGGCGTTGTGTCGTTGTCATGCGGAACCGGTACACCCGGGC
>MWCL01000128.1 GCA_002070025.1 Spirochaetes bacterium ADurb.Bin215 | reverse complement strand
CCGCGCCTCCGTGCGGGGCCTCTCGAACCTCGTAATCAAGGTGGCCCTGCCCTCGCTCATACTCGTTTCCCTCCAACGGGAATTCTCGCACGACCTTCTGGGAGACGCGCTCGTAACCCTGGCAGCGGCGGCAGCGTATTACCTCGGCGCGACCGCGCTCGGCTACCTTGCCGTACGCGCCCTCGGCACCCCGCGGCGCCAGGTGGGCGCCCTCGTGTTCTCGCTCGCCTTCTCGAACGCGGGCTTCGTGGGCTTTCCCGTCATCATATCGATTCTGGGCCCCGACGCCCTCTTCCTGGCCGCCGTGCACAACGTGCTCTTTAACCTGCTCGCCTTCTCCGTGGGCATCGTAATCGTCTCCGGCACCGGCGGCGAAAAGTTCCGCTTCCCGGTGGCAAAACTTTTTAACATCAACGTGCTCGCCGCGATCGCCGGCTTCATCCTCTTCGTGCTTTCGGTCCGGCTCCCACCGGTGATCCGCCAGCCGCTCGAACTGTTGGGAAACACGACAACCCCGCTCGCCATGCTCGTGGTGGGCGCCATTCTCTCCCACGTACCGGCGAAAGCCGTGGTGGGCGACTGGCGCCTCTACGCCGTTTCAGCCGTGCGCCTGTTGGCCCTCCCCGCCCTTGCCGGCTTCATCTGCCTCGCCGCCGGCGCAAGCCCCCAGCTTTTGGGCATCACCGTCATCGTGGCCGGCATGCCCGCCGCCAGCAACACCACCCTCATCGCCGAACTCTACGGCGGCGACACCGAAACGGCCTCGTCGATAGTGTTTTTGTCGACGCTGTTCTCGGTAGTCACGATCCCGCTGATGGCGTTATTGCTTGCGTAAGGGTGATTTCACCACGCGGCAGTTTTCAGCCCGCGGCAGTCGGGCTCCCTTTCGTTGTGCTTGCACCCCGCGAGAGTTGGGCTCCCTTTCGTTGTGCTTGCACCCCGCGCAAACTGTGTGTATAATTTAAATGATTCATACACATTGGAGGATGCGATGAGAACCAATATTGTAATTGATGACGATCTCATGACCGAAGCCCTCGATGTATCCGGGAACAGGACAAAACGGGAAACCGTGGAAGAAGCGCTCAAACTCCTTATCACCCTCAAAAACCAGGCGAAGATCCGTGCCCTGCGCGGTAAACTCCGATGGGAGGGTGATCTCGACGCAATGAGAAGCGACTCATGATTGTCGCCGATACCTCGGTCTGGATAGACTACGTAAACGGTGTTGACGCGCCGCACACCCGACTGCTGGATTCAGAACTTCTGGACAACCGTGTGATTACCGGGGATCTCATCATTACCGAATTCCTGCAGGGTTTCCGCAAGGATACAGACTACCGTGCCGCGAAGCACCTCATGGAAAGTCTCGAATACCGGGATTTTCTCGGAAAAGAATTGGCTTATCGCACGGCAGAAATTTTTCGTACCTTGCGCAAAAACGGTATAACGGTCCGCAAAACCATCGATGTGATAATCGCAACCTTTTGCATCGAAAACAATCTCGAACTCATTCATAACGACCGCGACTTTGACCCGATGGAAACTCTTTTGGGTTTACCGGTGAAAAGGTAGAGAAGCACCCCGGCGGGGTGCTGGGCTCGCGATTCGTCAGCTATGCTCCCCGCGACAGTTGGGTTCCCCGGCGGGGTGTTTAGCTCCACGCGCGGGTGCCAGGCTCGCTTTTTTTTCAACAATTTTGATAGCAGTTTTCAACAATTTTGATAGCACTCACCCCGCAACCAGCGATTCCAGTTTTTCGCGGATAAACTCGCTTTTCTCCTTGAGGCCGATCTTTCCCGTTTCCAGCAGGATCATGTTGGGATTCTTGGGGTCGAGCTTTACCCGGCCGGCGGATTCCTGCATGAGACGGAGGAGCCGTTCCACCGAGACCTTCGAGACGCGGGAGAACTCCACCTGTACCCGGCCGGCGCGTTCGCGGAGGCTGGATATGGAAAGTGTGCGGCAGATGATCCGGATTTCGGCGAGGGCGAGCAGGCTCTGCACTTCGTCCGGGATGGGGCCGAAGCGGTCGACAAGTTCGTTGTACACGCGGTCCAGTTCGTCTCGCGTTGAAATGGAGGCGATCTTCTTGTAAATCTCCATCTTGGTCTGCGCCACTTCGATGTAGCCGTCCGGAATGAAGCCGGTGTATTCGAGTTCCAGCCAAACTTCGGTGTCGTCTTCATAGTCGGTTGACTGCAGCTGGCGGATGGCCTGTTCGAGGAGGCGCATGTAGAGGTCGAAGCCGACGGCGTAAATTTCGCCCGACTGTTCACGCCCCAACAGGTTTCCCGCGCCGCGGATTTCCATGTCTTTCATGGCGATCTTGAAGCCGGAGCCGAGCTCGGTGAAGTCTGATATGACCTGCAGACGTTTCATCGCGATCTCGGAGATCGCGCGTTCCTTCGGGTAAAAGAGGTAGGCGAACGCCTTGCGGTCGGAACGCCCCACCCGCCCGCGGAGCTGGTAGAGCTGGGAGACGCCGTACATGTCGGCACGGTCGATGATGATGGTATTCACGTTCGGAATGTCGATGCCGTTTTCTATGATGGTGGTGGCGATGAGCACGTGGAAACCGCCCATCTTGAAGCGGTGGAAGATGTCGTCCAGTTCGCGCGAGGTCATCTGGCCGTGCGCGGTGTCCACGAGCATTTCGGGAACGAGCTGTTCAATCTGTATGCGCACTTCCTCCAGGCTTTCCACCCGGTTGTGCAGGAAGAACACCTGCCCACCCCGCTCGGCCTCCCGGCGGATCGCCGCGGCCACCCGGTCCGGGTTGTACTCGGCGATGACCGTCTCGATGGGATGCCGGTTTTGCGGCGGCGTGGCGAGGAGGCTCATGTCGCGGATCTTGAGGAGCGACATATGGAGGGTCCGCGGAATGGGCGTGGCGCTCAGGGCGAGCGAATCGATGCTGTGCCGCATCTCCTTGAGCCGCTCCTTGTCCTTGACGCCGAAACGCTGTTCCTCGTCGATTATCATGAGCCCGAGGTCCTTGAACTTCACGTCTTTCTGGATGATCCGGTGCGTACCGATGAGGATGTCCACCTCGCCGCGGGCGCAACGGGCCAGGGTAGTTTTCTGTTCGGCCGGCGGCACGAAGCGGGAAAGCTGGGCGATCCGGACGGGGAAGTTCTTGAAGCGCTCGTTGCAGGTTTCAAAGTGCTGTTCGGCGAGAAGCGTCGTGGGCGCGAGAAAGGCGACCTGCTTGCCGCCCATCACGGCCTTGAACGCGGCGCGCATGGCGATTTCCGTCTTGCCGTAACCCACGTCGCCGCAGAGGAGCCGGTCCATGGGGACGGGCTTTTCCATGTCGGCCTTGATTTCCTTGCTCACCGTTATTTGGTCGTCGGTTTCCTCGTAGGGAAAGGCCGCCTCGAAAGACGTTTGCCACTCGCCGTCTTTCGGGAAGGCGAAACCCTGCGCGGCCTTGCGTTTGGAATACAGGTCGATGAGCCGCTGGGCAATGTCTTCTACCGACTTCTTGACCTTGTTCTTGCGGTTTTCCCAGGACTTTGACCCGAGACGGTCCAGCCGGGGAGCGTCTCCCTCGTTGCCGATGTAGCGCTGCACGAGGTTCACCTGCTCGATCGGGATGAAGACGGTTTCCTCGTCGGCGTATTCGAGCTTGATGTAGTCCCGCTCGTTCCCGAGCGCCTTTACCCGGTCGATGCCCTTGAACAAGCCGATGCCGTAATTGACGTGAACGACGTAGTCGCCGGGATTGAGTTCCACGAAAGTGTCGATCACCGCGCTCTTGGCGTGTTTGACCGACTTTGGGATGTGACGGCGGCGGCCGAATATTTCGTTCTCCTGGATGACCAGGATCTTGAGTTCGGGAATCGCGAAGCCCGACGAAAGATTGAGCGGAACTACCTCAACCGGGAGGTCCTTGAGAATCTGTGCCACGCGGAGCGCCTGGTTTTCGCTTTCCGCGAAGCAGTAGAGCTGCCAGTCATGCGAGGCGAGATTCTCGAGCTCTTCGCGAAGGTACACCATGTTTCCGAAAAAGCTCCGCGGCGGATCGCACGAGAGACTGAGCGCACCTGCTTCTTCCGTATTCCCCGCGCTGATGGTGCGAAAGAGCAGCCGCTTTTCATACGATTCGGCAGTCTTTTTGAAATTCAACAGGATGTGCCGGGGCGGCGGAACGTGCGAAAGAAGCGGAAAGGCCGCCGCGCCGTCCGGGCTGTCCCGGTGGCGCCGGTAGAGGCCGAGATATTCCCGCTCAAGGCTTTCCTCGGCGTTTTCCTGCCGGTCCCAGTCGATGAAAAAACAGGCGCCGCCGGAAATCTCGAGATAGTCCGCAACGGAAGCGGTTTTTTCAAATGCAAGCGGAAAGAAGAGTTCCTCCCCTTCCACGGTTTCATACACCCGCACGTGATCAATGAGGTTTTCCGCGCCGTC
>MWCL01000127.1 GCA_002070025.1 Spirochaetes bacterium ADurb.Bin215 | reverse complement strand
CCGACGCCGCCTACATCACCGAATCCCTCGCCGAGTTATCGAAAGCGAGAAGGGGGGAGTAGCTGGTTGCCCCGCGGGAGTTTTACTGGCTTGCGGGGAGATTACTGCCCGGCGGGGTTTGGTGCTGGTTGGAAGCCGGATGGAGGAGGAGGATTGAGGCAGAGGGCTTCAACTAGCGCGAACTACTTAGCGCGGAGGGCGCAACCTGCGGTTGCGCTTGGAGTACCGTCGGTACTCCACCGATGGAAAGGTCAGGCGTCACGAGGGGCGGGGGCACTTTTTTAAGGTTGTTTTTTACTTGGGGTTCTACACTGGGTGTATTCTTGTGTAGAAACAAAGAGTCAGTAATCTCCCGGTATCAGGATATTATATGATATAATGGAGAAAACAAATCAAGGACAAATCCAGTGGATGACGTTTTTTCGTTTCGCGATGCAGTAATTGGAGACTATGGCAGTTTTTCCCGAAGCTTTACCCGTATTTTTGCCGAGGATATTCGCAGAACGGTAGACGAGGGATATGATCAGGGAAAATACTGGCCGGATCCGCTCATTCAGCTCAATTCAAATTACAAACGGTCGGAAACTATTCCGAATCTCTGCAGGGAAGGTCTGCTTCATCCCGATTGCGAGCAGTTATTCATGGCTGGTAAGCCCGAGGGACATCCCAGTGTTATAACACTGTTTTCGCATCAGCTTGAAGCTATTGCCATAGCACAGCGGAAGGAAGGGTACGTTGTAACGACTGGTACCGGGTCCGGCAAGAGTCTGGCCTTTTTTATTCCCATTGTTGACCATATCCTGAAAGCGCGTGATAAGGATTCTACACGAAAAACACGGGCAATTATTATCTATCCCATGAACGCGCTTGCAAACAGTCAACTTGAAGAACTTCAAAAATTTCTCCATGGGTATGAAACGGGGAAAGAACCGTTCACGGTAGCACGCTACACGGGGCAGGAAGATGGAGAAACCCGAAAGTACATAGCTGAAAATCCGCCCGATATCCTCCTTACCAACTTCATGATGCTTGAGCTTCTTCTTACCCGCTACCAGGAACGAGACAATGCCGTAATCAAGAATTGCATGGGACTTGAATTTCTGGTTCTTGACGAGCTCCATACCTACCGCGGCCGGCAGGGCGCTGATGTTTCAATGCTGGTCAGACGGTTGCGCCAACGGTTACGGGCAGAAAACCTCGTGTGCATCGGAACCTCGGCTACGATGTCGAATACCGGTTCGGAAGCGGATCAGCAGTCTACAGTAGCACGTGTTGCCAGTCTTATCTTTGGCAGTGAAATCCCCCGCGGGAATGTTATTGGGGAGACGCTTGAGCCGGCAACCGATCCCCGTGCAAGCAAGCCGGCCATACTGCCGCATCTTGCACAGCGCCTTCAGGAAGGAGACCGGGAATGGAACGACTTACAGGATTTCTTTACCGATCCGCTTTCGATCTGGGTTGAACGAACACTCGGCATCGAAACCGAAGGTCTGGACAAGCCGAAACGGGCTCAACCTGTTTCCCTCAGGACCGCATCAGAAAAACTTGCTCGGGATACCGGTGTATCGACTGAGTTTGCAATAAAAAGTCTCCATCAGTTTCTCATGAAAGCACATGAACTCGTGGATGAAAATGGACGTAAACCGTTTGCATTCAAACTGCATCAGTTTATAAGTGGTCCCGGTAAAGTAATGTGTACCCTTGAAGAAGAGGGGAAGAGAATAGTAAGTCTTGATGCACAGCGTTTTGCACCGGGGCGTGAAGGGGAGAATGTTCTTTTTTATACTGCGTACTTCTGTCGTGAATGCGGACAGGAATACTTTCCGGTTCAGCGAAGTGAATCACGCTGGGTTCCCCGTGAAATTACCGACCCTGTGCCCAAAGGCATGGAACATGCCTTTGGTTTTTTGCTTCCTGTTCGGGAAGACTTTGAATTCACCGGGGAAATTGAAACGCTTCCCGATTTTTGGCTTGACTGGAAGGCAGCTACCTTGCGTGTCGCCAAAACCCATGAAGCATCGATTCCTGAATTCTATCGCCTGAATGCTAGAGGAGAGGAAGGAACCACTTCGTTTTGTTACATTCCCGGGCATGTCAAGTTTTGCCCCCGTTGTGGCATGGTACACGAGTCCAGTGGAAAAGACATAAACCGGCTGACCGGGCTTTCGGGGGAAGGGCGGTCCTCGGCAACTACCATGATTACATTGAGTGTGCTCCAGAACCTCTTCCAACAAGATGTTCCCGAAGGATCACATGATCCCCGGAAGATGCTCGGGTTTACCGACAACCGGCAGGATGCAGCACTCCAATCCGGCCACTTTAACGATTTCCTTTTTCTTGTTTTGGTCAGAAGTGCACTTTTATGTGCTTTGGAAGCATCCAATAAACGGTTAACCGAAGAAGACCTTGCGGAAAAGGTTTTTCGTGCCCTGGGATTCGATCGGGATGAACCGGAAATAAAGCGGGAATTCCTGCAAAACCCTCGCCTTTTTGGTCTTAAAACGGCGGATGCCCACCGGGCCGTCAAATTTATACTCGGGTATCGCTTGTTACGGGATTTGCGAAAGGGATGGAGATACAATAACCCGCCACTCGAACAGCTAGGACTTCTTGGAATTGAGTATGCCGGCCTGGAAGAGTACTGTGCCAGAGACGAGTATTTCGCTGATGAAGACAGCATCCTCTCTGAACTTGATGCCGTATCGCGCAAGGAATTGTTTCTCTGCATTTTTTCCGAGATGAGAAAGAATCTTTGTATAGATTCACGCTACTTGAATCAGTCTGAACAGGAGCAGATGAAAAATCTTGCTTTTCAGCATCTTCTTGAACGATGGAGTTTTGGGGCCGATGAAAAGCTTCTCGTTACCCGGTATCTTGTGCTTGTACCTGTTCAAAAACACCTGAAGCGTCGTGATGATGTCACCGTTTCAGGAGGTAGAGGATCACGGCTTCTGCGTAACCTCAAGCGTGCTTCCTTTTGGAAAAACACCCCGTACGCTGCAACGGTTTTTACCTGGAAGCAAAAAGAGCTTGCTGAGCTGGTTTCAGTTGTTTTGGACAAGGCTGAACAATACGGCTATGTTTCAAAAATCGAACTTGATCGTGATTTACCTGGTTGGGCTTTGAAGTCTGGAGCAATGGAGTGGTATGTTCCTGAAGACGGTGTTCCAGTCACTGGGCGAAATAATGTTTTCTTTCGGCAATTGTATGAAACTGTTGCCAGAACATTGTCAATGAAAAAACACTGGCTCTACGAGTATGAGTCACACGAACATACGGCGCAGGTTGATTCCCGGGATCGTATGGACCTTGAGGCCCGGTTCCGTTATACAAAAAAGGATAAAGAATGGTGGAGGAACGAGCATTCCGATTCCTCCGAACTCCAGCGCCTCCCGGTACTCTACTGTTCACCTACCATGGAGTTGGGTGTGGATATTTCTTCGCTCAACACCGTCTACATGCGAAATGTCCCGCCGACACCGGCAAACTACGCACAACGAAGCGGGCGAGCAGGGCGTTCAGGTCAGCCGGCTCTTGTAATAACGTACTGTTCATCCATGAGCCCCCACGACCAGTGGTTCTTTCATAACATGAACCAGATGGTTCATGGTGTAGTAAAGGCGCCAAACCTTGATCTTTCCAACCGGGAGCTCATCGAGAGCCACCTCCATGCAGTCTGGCTTGCCACCCTGCGTCTTGAGTTTAAAATGAGTATCGTTGAACTGCTGGATCGAAGCGATGCAAATTATCCCCTTATAGGAGAAATTCAGGAACGTATATACGATCCCCATGTCGCAAAAGAGGCTGAAGAACTTGCCCTGTCTTTTGCGAAAGACCTGCGCCCCCTCATTGAAAAAGAGGCTCCCTGGTTTACCGAAGACTATGTACGACTCATCATCAAAAACGCCCCCGAATCCTTCGACCGGGCCTTTGACCGTTGGCGAAACCTTCACCGGGCAACATTGGCCCAGATGGAAAAGGCCTACAGAATTACCTCCGGGCATGGGTATCAACAAGATGAAAAAGCGAGTGCTCAAAAACGGTATAACGATGCTGTTCGCCAGCTCGCCGTTCTTGAAAGTACGCACTCTACGCAAAACTCGGACTTCTACCCCTACCGTTATCTCGCGGGACAGGGCTTCCTTCCGGGCTATAACTTTCCGCGCCTTCCCCTTATGGCCTGGATACCCTCGCGCAAGACCTACCGCGGCCAGAAAGAGGATTCAGGCAATATGGTCAGCCGTCCGCGCTTTTTGGGTATTTCCGAGTTCGGCCCGCGAAGCCTCATCTACCACGACGGGCGCATCTATCGCGTGGTCAAGGCCAAGCTCAACTCCGGCACGGGAGATCAGATAAGTGTTGGTGCCCGCCTTTCCACCGGAAGCGCCATTGTGTGCTCCGAGTGCGGCTACGGTCACCTGGACCTGGACAACACCGGCGATGTCCTCGCTGTACGATGTGAAAACTGTAACG
>MWCL01000126.1 GCA_002070025.1 Spirochaetes bacterium ADurb.Bin215 | reverse complement strand
AAATTAATCATGGGGTTATACTCCAAAATCAAGTATATGGTGACTGTACGCGTTGATGACGGTCGTATCGAAATAGCGTGAAACCCGTACGTCCTGCATGTCGTACAGATGGATGTGACCGTGGACCATGAACCGGGGTTTGAATGTACGCATGAACCAGAGGTAACAGCGGAACCCCCGGTGACAGGGATCGTTCTTGTCGTGAATGCCTTCAGGCGGTGCATGGGTAAGGAAAATGTCCACGAACCGGCCGTATTTCAGCTTGTTCACGAGCAGGCGCGGCAGCATCTTCAGCAATCTGAACAACATCTGGCGCTCCGTGTACTGGCTCAGACCGGCGTTGTACCGGATGGAACCGGAAACTCCCGCCACCAGAAGGTTGCCTTCGCGGTGCACCTTGAAACCGACATAGGTAGTGCCATGACACGCCTCGGGCGGGAGCGGTTTGAGCGGCAGGTGCGTTCCTGTGGACGCAAGCGCGCCGGTACGGTGGTAGAGACGGAATTCTTCGAGATTATGGTTTCCGAATACAAAAAGCAGCGGTTTGTTCAGTGATGAAACGATGAAATCCAGATACTCCATGGGAAGGTCCCCGGCGGATATGACCAGGTCGCAGTCCTTGTATCGCTCCCGTATGTTGGGGCTGTATACCAGGGGATCTATCTGGTCGGAAATGCACAGGATCTTCATGGTGGTGCTACTTGCGGCCGAAAAGGTCCACCGAGGAGAGCATGTGTTCCAGCTTCTCGCGGCCGATCAGCTCGAGGGGACGGCTTTCGGCGAATTCCAGGGCGGACCGGGTAAAACCGGAACTCGTGATAACGATACCCCGGATAATTGATTGTTTTTTCATCTCTTCCTGCAGGGCGCGGAGAAAGGCATCCTCTATGAGGTTGGGATCGCGGTAAAACAGGATGAGGCGCGGCATTTTCCGCACATTGCGCCATTTTTCCCCGTCGTTCTCAACGGCAACCAGGGCGCATCCGTATTTTGTTTCCCGGATGTCCCGTACGGACAATTCAAGGCCTGTGTTGGTAATCGCCTTGCAAATGGTAAAGAAATCTTCCCGTCCGGCGGTCAGGTATTCCTTGATCGAATCGTTCGAGCGGAGTTCCTGGTACTGGGAAAGTTTTTCACCGACATCCCGGAAGCTCCGTTTTTGATTGAATATTTGTTCCCATTGATGGATGGCGCTGTCAATATCGCGGAGTTTTTCATGGCAGGATGCGAGAAAATACCGGGCATGGAGCGTGTCGTTTGACGCCTCGTCGGAACCAGCCTTTATGGCGCGTTCGAATTCGACAATCGCCTTTTCGGTACTGTTCGCTTCAAGATAGCAGCAGCCCCGCTCAATGAGCGCTTTTTGTTTGAGTTCGGTGTCGCGCAGAACCTTCTCGAACGCGGCGAGCGCATTCGCGTAATCGTGACTGTCGCGCAGGAGTTTTCCCTGATAAAACTGTGCTTTGGTGTTTTTGGGATCAAGCCGGAGCGCTATGGCGATTTCCTGTTTCGCGTCGGTCATTTGTTTGTTCTTGAAGAGGAGGAGGCCGAGCGAGGCATGGGCGGTCGCGTGGTTCGGATCGGTTTCGACGGCTTTGCGGTAATTCGCAAGTGCCTGCTCACTGTTGTTGCGTTGCTCGAAGAGCAATCCTGCGGTATAATAGTGTTCGGCCTGAAATGGTTCCAGTTTGATGAGGAGCAGGGTTTCCTTGAGCGCTTCCTCCGGCTGGTTGTATTTGAGAAACAGTTTCGCCAGGGTTTTGCGGAACTCGGTTTCCGGAAGTGTTTTGGAAAAAATGGCGGTGGCGTTGACGGCCTTGAACTCCATGAGGGCCAGCTCGCTCTTGCCGTCCGCGAGGTATGCCTTTCCCAGGAGATACCGCGCTTCGGAGTCCCGCGGATTGCGCACAATCAACATCTTGGCCTGTTTTATCGCCTGACTGTATTTTCCATTGCTTATCAGTTTCTGGATGTTGGAAAGTTTTTGGGGTACAATAAATGATTTTACGACGAAAACGAGAAGTACTGCGACACCGGTACCGAGGACCAGAATAATTCCGACGAACATGGATGACATATGTACAAGATTATAGCTTTTATGAGGTAATGTCAAATATGAAGAAATACTGTAAAACCCGGGCGCTTGCCGCCGTTTTTCTCCTCTTTTTTCTTGCCGGACTTCCGGCAATAGACTATTTCGCCGAGGGAGAGCGTCTTTTCCGGCAAAACCGTCCCGAAGAGGCGATACCGCTTCTGTATCAGGCGTCGCTTCAGGAAGGAACGGATCCGCGGGTATTCGTATTTCTCGGGCTTTCCTATCAGCAAGCCGGAAAAAACGCCGATGCCGTAAGTACCTTTATCCGGGGAACCTCGGTTGCGGGAACCAACCGGAAGGTTCTGTACTTTAACGCGGGAAATGTATATTTTTCCCAGGAGGCATATTCAGAAGCGGTTACCATGTACACCCGTTCACTGGAAAATGACTCCGCGTTCGCGCCGGCGTATTTGCACCGGGCGAATGCGCGGGTAAAGCTCGAACAGTTTCCCCGGGCCGTTGAGGATTACCGCATGTATCTGACGCTGGACCCCGCTTCCTGGCAAAGCGACTCCATCCGGCAGCTCATGGCCCTGCTCGAAGGGGAAATCCGCACACAGGAAGAACGCGCGCTCCGTGAAGAAGCAGAACGGCTCGCGACCGAAGCGGAACGTAAAGCGGAAGAGGAGCGGTACCGCCGTCTCATGGACGAAGTAAGTTCTTCACTGCAGGAAATTGATCAGGCCAGTACGCTTTCGGCAGGATCAGAGAGCATACAGCTGTACGACGAGGAAGGTGATCTTGAATAAACGTGAAAAACTGACGGTCGCGGCAATCGCCGCGGTGTTGCTGCTGCTGGCGGGTACCGGATTTCTGCTTTTGAACGGCAGGGGCGGGAATGATGACGATGCCATCCAGCGCCGGGCAAATACCCTTACCCTTGTCCGCACCTATGTTGAAAAAGAAGAGTTTGACCGGGCGCTTTCGCTGCTCGAAAATCTGCTCATAGAGAATCCCGACGACGGGGAAGCCTCCGAGCTTTTGGATATTGTTCTTGCGGCAAAACGTGCCCGGGACCGGATCGACGCCGGAGAACCGGTTGACCGGACCGAGCTGGAAGAAGCGCTCGCGGCTGCCCGGGATGCCGCGGCGCGGATTGCTTCGGCCGCGGATGAAGCCTGGCGCGCGGCGTCCAGAATTTCCACCGAATCCCGGCGGGATACCCGCGGCGCCGCGGCGGACAGTGCGCAGGATGCTGCACCTTCTGACGGGGATGGTTCCGCGGAACGGCAACCGGCGGATACAACGGCAACCGCCGCTGCGGACGGGGAATCGGACCGGGACGCGGTTGCGCGCATGGAAAAGGAACAAGCCGCCCGGGAAGAAGCAGAACGGAAAGCCCTTGAAGAGAACCTCGCAAAGAAAAACGCCGAGATACAGAAACGGATAGAAGAAGTAAACCGCAATGTCGCGCAGGGAAAACAGGCCGCGGAATCCGGAAGTTACCGGTCCGCGCGCGACAGTTTCAATCGCGCCGCCGCGGCGCTTCCGGAAGGTGAGGACGCGTTCAATACGGGAAAATACCTTGAAATGGCCGAATCGCTGCTCGGTATCGCGGAACAGACCGATGACAGTACCATAAAGACCGAAGCCCTTTCGGGCGCGCTTGAGTACGCCAACGAAGCGCTGCGCGCCGATCCGTCTTCGGCGAAAGCCTACTGGCTTCGCTCACGAATATACGACGGTCAGGGAAAAGATGATCAGGCCCTTGCCGATCTTGCCGAGGCGGTGCGGCTCGACGGAAAAAATTATCTGTATGTGTATGAACTGGGACGAAAACAGTTCATGCGCGGAGACTTTGCCGGTGCCCGCAAGAGTTTTGAAACCACAACCCGCCTTGCTCCCTCGTTCGAACCGGCGTTCTTCAATCTCGGCCTTACCAACCGCCGGCTCGGCAGGACCGACGCGGCAATCGAGTCGTTCCGCGGAGCGACCCGGATCAAAAAGGATTATACCCGCGCCTATATAGAAATAGCGCGTTTGCTTTCAACAAAGAACGATCTCGCCGGATCAATCAGGAATTATGAATCGGCGCTGGAAATTGAACCGGGAAATGTGCATGCCCTGCGTGAAATGGCTGCGGCCTACAGCACCCGCGGCGATTTTCAGTCCGCCGAGCGTTTCTTTCATGAAGCCCTTGCGCTGGGTTCCGATGACGGACGCACCAACTACAACATGGCAACCGTTCAGCTTGAGCTCGGAAAAACCGCGCAGGCGCTTGATTACGCGAAAAAAGCCGTTGCCGCCGAACCGCGAAACCCGGTGTTCTTGTACACCTACGGTCTTGCCGGAGAGCGGAACAATATGAGCGATGTCGCCGTTCAGCAATACGCACGCGCGATAGCCGCCGACCCGAAATACGTGAAGCCGCGCATCAATCTGGGCATCATGTATCTGGAGGCAAACCGC
>MWCL01000125.1 GCA_002070025.1 Spirochaetes bacterium ADurb.Bin215 | reverse complement strand
ACCAACATCATCCAGCTCAACAGAACCAGTTTCATCGAGTGTTACAGCGTAGGGTTCGCATGCTGAGAATGCGAAAAGCGCAGCAACAGCGATGAAAAGCACAACAAGTTTCTTCATCATATCTTTCTCCTCGTTTTTAGCCTGTTTTTTTATTTCAGGCTACTTTTTTTTACTTCCTGCATACGCAAGAATAGTTCTATTATATCACGTATTCCCATTTTATCAAGGAGATTTACAATTTTCCCGGTAACAACCCAACAAACAACACGGAATTACCGCATAGTCGGCCCCTCACCCTTGTTCCGCGGTACCGTGGGCAGACGAATCGAATAAATAGTAGAATTTGCGGTCTTCCATGAGCAGATGTTCTTCGATAACAGTCCTGGTGATGTATTCAAAAAGCTCTTCGATGGATGCGCTTCCCTCGCTGTGCCGTTTCACCATGTCATCAAACGCCCGCAGGAGTTCGCGGTGGAGTATCGAGTGAAGCTGCACGTCCTTGTAATTGTGCTCCCGGAGAATCTTTTCCTCGTCCCGAAAGTGTTTCTCAACATGGTCGCGGAGATGGATCAGGATATTCCCGTACGACGCACCACCGGATTCTTGTGCCGCGAGGTGCGGCATAAGCCCGTTTGAGATCCGGAACAATTCACGGTGATCACGATCGATATCCGGCTGCCCCGAGCAGTAACTTTCCTGCCAGGGTATTGCAACCGACAGAACATGCGCGTCGGCGGTGTCGACGATTCCGGCGGTGTACAGGACAACACGGTTTCTTCCCGCCTTTTTGGCCTGATACATCGCGGCGTCACTCATCAGCAGGAGATTGCGCGCGTCTTTCCCCTGGTCAGGGTAGAGCACAACACCGATACTTGCCGAGATTTCGAACGTATTGGTTTCATTGAACGGATAAGGCGCTTCCAGGGACGCGCGGATTTTCTCTCCGACCGCCAGAGCTTCTTCCGCTGATCGTATGTCCGGGATCGTTATAACAAACTCATCCCCGCCGGTTCGGGCAACTGTATCCGTACCGCGTACACAGGAACGCATGCGGTCCGCGACCTGGCGGAGAAGCCAGTCCCCCGCCTCGTGCCCGAAGGTGTCGTTTACCGGTTTGAACCCGAGCCGGTCTTCCAGGAGACGGCGGTTGGCGAGTCCGGTCAAACGGTCGTAGAACGCCATGTTCCGCACGATTTCCTCGCTCGCCTTACGGTCAGAAAGATCGCGTGCGAGGGCTACTGCCCGCATCGGTTTTCCCCGGTCGTCGCAGATAATCGTCATCGAAACATCGTACGGTATCCGATACCCCTCCCGGTGGAGAATGTCTATGTCTATTTTGCCATGCCGTCCACCGGTCCCGGCGGGCCCGATTTCCTGCATCATGCCGGCAATTTTTTCCCCGACCCGTTCGGCCGTTTCGCCATCCAGAATATTCCCGAGCGGCTGACCGATAAACTCTTCCCGGACCCATCCCCAGTTCCGTTCGACCGAGGGGCTCACATATTCGATAATGAGGCCAGGCAGAGATACGACGACAAATACGTCGTTGGAGTTTTCCGTTACGAGACGCGCCATCTCGTTCACCCGGATGAGCCCGTCGTTAAGGTGGGGCATGCCCATTTCGTTCCGGATGTTTGCTTTCCAGCTTTGCCAGAGGAAAATCCCGAGCCCTGCGAGCATGACGCTCACCCCGGCCAGAACAAACAACCATACCCGAACCCGTTGTCCCCATTCCCTGAGAACATCGTTGCGGGGAACCGATACGCTGATGACGAGGGGCATGCCGGAACTCGCTCCAGTTTTTTACCATACCGGTTGGATTCTTCCTCGGGGGATTTTTGATTGACACGGTCTTTGAACCGCTCGTGGCCGCCAATCAGGGAAATGGAATGCTGGTCTCACTCTTTGGCTCGGCAAAGGGATCCGGAGCGGGCATGATGATCTTCCTGTTGGGAGTGGCGGGAGCGGGCGTTTGCCTGGTATTCGGACGCCTGTTAAAGGAGTACCGTTTTGTAGAAGAGGTGTAATGAGATGTTAGTACGGTAAAGCGCTTGCTTTACCGTACTTTCTATAGTACTCTTCAATGAGGGAGGATATCCTATGGTTGGAAAGATTACTGCTAATGAACTGAAAGTCAAGGGGATTTCCGCTATCGATGAAATGGTAACTGATAGTGATGGAGTCATGATTACTGTTCGAGGCGTTGATAAATACATACTGCTTCCTGTTGAAAAATATAACGAGCTGAGAGAAATGGAACTGGATTACGCCATTAAGGAATCTAGAAAGGAGATCGAAGAAGGGCACTATTTCTCCGGCTCTATTGAAGAACATCTGAAAAGAACCGGCAATGTTTAAACTGATTTTTCCCTACTCCTATGAAGAAAAGGTACGGAAGTTTTTGCGAAAGCATCCTGAACTCACCGGTCAATATGGAAAAACACTACAGCTTCTTGAAATCAATCCGTTTCATCCCTCTCTCAGGCTACATCAATTCAAAACAGGCTCTTTCGAAGGGTATTCAGTTTCAATAAATATGTCATACCGGATATCACTGGAGTTCCTGATTTCTGGGAAAGAAATACTTCTGGTGAATATCGGCGACCATCAGGACATCTACGGAAAAAAATAGAGACCCTCGCCCCGCGACGAGCTCCCTTGCGGGCGGCTCCCGCCGTTGCGCGCCGCCTGCCGTTGCGCGTTGTGCCTCGTTCCAAATTTTCCTTCCCCGTTTGACAATTGACCCAAACAATCAGATACTGGCAGGAATGAGAAGCAAACGTCTTCCGTACACACCGATAATAAAAGCCCGGTATTGCCGTCCGTTAAAGGCTTCCAATATCTCACCTCTCGTGCTCCGCATGCTCCGATTTATTTCTCCTTTCTATCTCAGATTCGGGCTCAATTTTTCCTCCATTGAATTGCTGGACGCTGAGCGGCAGACGGTGAATTCACTGGTATCCCTGTGGCGTGACTTTCAGGACGGAAAAACCCGGCTTATTCTTGCCTTCCGCCACCCCTACGGTGACGAGCCCCAGGTATTTTCATATCTTTTTGACGTACTTCTGAAAAATCGTGCCCGGCGTGATGGAGTTGCTCTGCGAGGACACCCGCACGCCAGGTTCATACACGGCTATGAAGTTGCACTCTGGGGCGGCCCACTCATACGGTGGCTACTGCCCCGGATCGGGGCCGTTCCCGTGTATCATGTAAAAGCGGACAGTGCCGGCATCAAGGCAATCCGCGGGATAATCCGTGACGGACCACATCCAATAGCCCTCGCGCCGGAAGGTCAGGTTTCCTACCGGAGCGAAACCGTTCCCCGGCTCGAAGCAGGATGTGCGCAAATGGGATTCTGGTGTGCGGAAGAACTCGAGAAGGACGGACGGGATGAACGTGTGTGCATCCTCCCATTATCCATGCACCACGAGTTTGATCCGCGGGACGAAAAAAAGGTCGAGAAGATGGTCCGGGCTCTGGAAGCGGTATGCGCAGCGAGTTCGCCGGACGGCCAGGTTCTACCGGCTGCGGCGCTTCATGAGCAACCGGCTGCGCCGCTCCATGATCGTCTTGAAGTTCTTGACCTGCAGATGCTCGCCATGGCTGAAGATTTCTACGAACGGACATACGGTAAGCGCGCGAAAGTCGATGGCCATGATGCACAGAGCCGCGACGCACGGTGGGAAGCGCTGAGGCATATCGCCCTTGCAGAAGGAGAGCGCGCCCTGGGCCTTACTCCGCATGCTGCGGCGGACGAGATACAGCGTGTGTACCGGCTCCGGCAGGAATGCTGGGACCGGATCTACTCACTGGATCCGGCCCGGAAGATTAGTGCGCTTGAGCGCGCGTATGCGGACCGGCGCGCGGGCGAAGCCTGGTTCGCCATGAGGCACATGGAATTCGTTGATATCGCGTACTATCTTGACAGCGACTATCTTGCGGGAACAGCTGGCGATCCGCCGTCATTTAACCGGATCGCCGAAACGGTATTAAACCTGACAGACCTGGCCGCCCGGTTCGCGGGTGGCAACATTTCGAATCGGTCCGCGGTGTTGCGGAAGCGGGCTGTGGTAATTGCGGGCAAACCGATAGAAATTCGCGAACGGATGAGTGCATACAAAGATAACCGGAAACAGGCAGTGGACGCGGTGACCGCGGACATGAAACAGATATTTCTCGATTGCGCGACGGCGCTCCGGGACAAGGAGCTCAATGATGAGTACTGACAATGGCAAGCTTTCTCTCGGGGTAAAGATGGGGTTCGGCGCGGGAGACCTGGGGGGAAATCTCTTTTTCACCGCAATGGGTTTCTGGTCCCTCTTTTACCTGACCGATATCGCAGGCCTCCCGGCCGCGGCCGCGGGATTCGCCATCCTGATCGGGAAATTCTGGGACGCAGTAACCGATCCCCTCATGGGTTTTATTTCCGACCGGACGCGAACGCGCTTCGGCCGCCGCCGGCCGTACTTCCTCTTCGGCTCAGTTCCGCTCTTTTTATCCATGTGGTGGTTTTTTTCCGC
>MWCL01000124.1 GCA_002070025.1 Spirochaetes bacterium ADurb.Bin215 | reverse complement strand
GAGATCCAGTGTGTTCATCATCTGGTATTCCCCCTCGTTTACCACAAAGACCGGTTCGCCAGTCTCGGTGATGAGAAGCTCGGTGCTCGCGTTGTAACTGTGCACGGCATTGGCAAGGAGGATTTTACGCTCAGGAGACATATCCGACGCGTCAAATTCGGCATCAAGCGCCCGGGCAGCTTCGAAGGCTTTTTCCTTACCCGCAAGTGCATCGGCGAGCACATCATCCAGATCCCGAAACAGGGACGTATGAAAGGCCCGCGTTTTAAGCCCTGCGGTTACTATCCCGTCACGGAACACACCGAGCGCGATGCAGTAGCTCCGCTTTTCACCCGCGGGAACGCTAAAACGCAGGCACCCCTCGGCCGCGAGACGACGAAGATACTCTTTTTTTCCGCTCATGGAGGCGAAAAGGGAAATCCAGTTCATAACTTCGTCCACATCGTCGGCGGGTTCCGTCGCGAAACCCCAGGAATTTACCTGGGCAAACCCGAGCATTTTTCCGCCTGACGCGTCCGAAAGCGGGCGGCGAATTCCCTGCATGCCGAAAACACCGGTAAGTATCTCTTTCCCGTCAGTATTGTCAAATGAAATGGTCGCGTAGATGGCCGGCCGCATACCGGAACGAAGCTCTGTCCGGTTTGCCCGGGCCGGATCGGGTATTGAACCGAAGAATGAGGTGATTTCAAGGGAAACCCGCCCCGCTTCCCAGCGTTCTCCGCTCAGGGAAACCGAACGAATCATTTCCGCGCCGGAAAAACAGGAAAACGGGATAAAATCGGGCAGGAAGGGCGGTTTTTCCGGCGCGCCTTCCGGCGGTTCCGCCTGGTAGGCTTCGGTGCCGAGACCAACTTTTACATCGGGAGCAAAGGGAAGAAGAACCGGACGCCCGGAACCTTCACGGTATCCAACAAACATCGCACGATGGGGCGGTTGAACATCACCGACCACCATGCCGGCTCCCTTGCCGATACGGCCAAGCGCCAGCGTCGCAGACGCACCCCAAATTCCATGTAATGAGTAATAATCATTTTCCCGTACTACCGGCATTGACCCCTCCCGTCAAATTCCTGTTGTGCACTGCGGTACGATAATAATACTGCTTTATTTTCATTTGTACAGTGACTGAACGGCGGTTTTTTATTCTTCCCTTGACGGAGCCTTTTCGTATATGGTACAAATTGATTTTGACAGAATTTGTCATTTTGTTATTTTGCAAAACACAAACCGAACAGAACCAACTATGGAGGTGCAAGGTGAGTTATGAGATAGTCGTATTGGCGAAGCAAGTTCCCGATACCCATAACATTACAGGTCAGGCCATGAAAGAGGACGGAACCGTGAACAGGGCGGCACTCCCGGCCATTTTCAATCCGGAAGACCTGAACGCTCTGGAAGAAGCCCTGAAAATCAAGGAAACACACGGCGGCAAGATTACCGTCATTACCATGGGCCCGCCCAATGCGGCACAGCTCCTGCGTGACTCCCTCTTCCGGGGAGCCGACGAAGTCATTCTGGTTACCGACCGGGCCTTTGCCGGTGCGGATACGCTCGCCACCTCATATGCACTCTCCATGGCGGTCAAAAAGTCGGGAAAATTCGACATCATCCTCTGCGGACGCCAGGCAATCGACGGCGATACCGCCCAGGTTGGCCCCCAGACGGCAGAGAAACTCAAGATTGACCAGATTTCCTGCGTCAACAAGATCCTGGAACTCAAGAACGACACCATAACCGCGGAACGCTCGATCGAGGGCGGCTACGAGATTGTAAAGACAAAACTCCCGGCCCTCCTCACCGTCACCGGCGAAGCGAACGAACCCCGTCCGCCGTCCGCGAAGAAAACCCTTGCCTACAAGCATGCCATGACAACCATCGAGATGGAAAACCTTGATGAAACCTATATCTGCGCAAACGGCATCTGCGAGCGCCATGCGGTTATCACCGTCTGGTCTGCCCAGGACATCGGCGCGGATCCGGAACTCTGCGGTCTTGCCGGATCTCCCACAAAGGTCAAGGAAATTGAAAGTGTTGTGCTCGGCGCTCACGAAGCGAAGAAGATTGAAGGCACCAAAGAGGGCATAACCGATCTGGTGAAAGAGCTCATTGCGGAACACATAATCGGATAAAGGTGGAAAAATGAAAACAAACGAAGTATGGGTTTACATAGAGCAGACTGACGGAAAAATCGCGGACGTAAGCCTCGAGCTTCTGGGAAAGGGCAGCGAACTCGCCAAAACCCTCAAGGTCAAGGTCGCCGCCGTTGTTCCCGGCTCGGGCGTGAAAAAACTCGCAGAAACCCTCGCACACTACGGCGCAGACAAGGTGTATGTCGCGGACAGCCCGGTTCTCAAGAACTTCCGGACCCGCCCGTATGCGGCAACTGTGGTTTCACTCGTCAAGGAATACGAACCCCAGATCATGCTTTTTGGGGCCACTACCACCGGCCGGGATATCGCGCCCCGCGTCGCCTCGGAACTCCGGGTCGGCCTTACAGCGGACTGTACGAACCTCAAAATCGGCGATTTCCAGAAAAAGGACGCCGAATACAAGGACATTCTCTATCAGATCCGGCCTGCGTTCGGCGGAAACATCATCGCGACCATCGTCTCTCCCGATCACCGGCCGCAGATGTCCACCGTCCGGGAAGGCGTCATGAAAATGAACGAACCCGACAAGAGCCGGAAGGCCGAAATAGTTGAATACACACCGGAGATTCCGGCGGACCTTCAGGCCGCCGAAATCGTGGAACGCCTCCAGCAGGAGAAAAGCGTGGACCTCAAGGGCGCGCAGATTATCGTTGCCGGCGGTATGGGCCTGGGAACCAAAGAAAACTTCGAACTCATCCGCAAGCTGGCGCATGCCGTAGGCGGTGAAGTAGGCGGATCCCGCGCCGCGGTAGACGCCGGCTTTGTGAGTTCCGACCATCAGGTTGGACAGACCGGAACAACCGTACGACCCAAACTCTACATCGCCGTCGGTATTTCGGGACAGATCCAGCATCTGGCGGGAATGGCCGAATCGAACCGCATCATCGCGATCAACTCGGATCCCGCCGCGCCAATTTTTGCCTGCGCACACTATGGAATCGTTGGCGACCTGAACGAGGTTGTCCCCCGGTTTATCGAAGCCTACACATCCTTGAAAAAATAGGGAGCTACCATGCCGAATTTTTATACAGACAACGACGACATCCAGTTCCACATGAAGACGATGAACCTCGACAAGGTTATCTCGTATGTGGAAAACGACTTCGCGGACAAGGGCAAGTACGACTACGCACCGACCAGCCTTGAGGACGCGAAAGACTCCTACAACCGCATCCTGACCATCATCGGCGACATTTGCGGAAACTACATCGCACCGCGCGCGCCTGAGGTTGACCGCGAAGGCGCCACCTTCAAGGACGGCGAAGTAACCTACGCGAAAGGTACGCAGGAAGCGCTCGACATGCTTACCAAGGCGGAAGTGATGGGCATGACCCTCCCCCGCCAGTACGGCGGACTCAACTGCCCCATGACCATCTACATGCTCGCAACCGAGCTGGTTTCCCGCGCGGACGCCTCGCTCATGAACCTCTTCGGTCTCCAGGAAATCGCGGAAACCATCAACCGCTTCGGCGACGAAGACCAGAAGAAACGCTACCTCCCCCGCTTTTGCCGCGGCGAGGTTACCGCCTCCATGGCGCTCACCGAACCCGACGCGGGAAGCGATCTCCAGGCCGTCATGCTCACCGCCTACGAAGATGACAAGAACCAGTGGCGCCTCAAGGGTGTAAAACGCTTCATCACGAACGGCTGCGGGGAAATCTCCCTCGTACTCGCCCGGACCGAAGCCGGCTCAACCGACGCCCGCGGACTTTCCATGTTCATCTACGAACGGGAAGCCGGCATGAAGATCCGCCGTATCGAGCACAAGCTCGGCATACACGGATCGCCAACTTGCGAAATCCAGTTCAACGACGCTCCGGCGGAACTCTGCGGAAAGAGGCGGATGGGTCTTTTCAAATACGTCATGTCCCTCATGAACGGTGCACGCCTCGGCATCGCCGCCCAGGCCCTCGGCATTGCCGAAGCGGCTTATGCCGAAGCGGACAAGTACGCGAAAGAGCGCGTCCAGTTCCGCAAGGCGATCCGCGAGTTCATCCCCGTTTCGGAACTTCTCGCCGACATGCGCGTCAAGATCGAAGCCGGCCGCACCCTTATGTACCACACCTGCCGTATCGTCGATATCAAAAACCATCTTGAGCACATCTACGACAACAACGAAACGCGGGCCCGCGAAGTGAAGGACGAGTACAAAAAAGCATCCGGTCTTGCCGCCCTGCTGACTCCTTCCGTAAAGGCGTACAACACTGAAATGTGTAACGAAGTGGCCTACGAGGGCATCCAGATTCACGGCGGAACCGGGTACATGCAGGAGTTCAACATTGAACGCCATTACCGCGACGCGCGGATCACCAACATTTACGAAGGAACCACCCAGCTCCAGGTTGTTGCCGCGATCGGAGGCGTCATAAAAGGAACCGCAGCCGAGCATATCGACGAAATC
>MWCL01000123.1 GCA_002070025.1 Spirochaetes bacterium ADurb.Bin215 | reverse complement strand
GGAAGACAAGAACCGCCGGCGGCGGCGCACGGTCCCGTCTGACTCCCAGGGTTTATGACCTCCTTTCGGAAGGAAACCAGAGCGACATGCTTTCATCCTGGAACGATTCTACCTTCGAGCTTGCCCGCATTGAACCGGTGGAAATACCGATGCGGAAAAATCGTGATGCCGCGTTTGTCGTTGACCATGAAAAAATCGAAGCGCTCGAGGCGGAAAGGAACACGATTGCCGAAAAACTGCGTACGGAAAAGAAAAACCGACTGGACGAACTCCGGAGGAACGGAACCGGAGCGCTCAACGATATGAAAGAGCTTGCACAGCTTGCGTTTGATCTTGGCGATGTTATACTCGCGGAAAAACTTGTTGAAGAGCTTCGCGTCCTGGAACCGGAAAATCCGGTCTGGATCGCGTACACGGGTTCGCTTGAAAGCATGAAAGGAGACGGCGCCCCGGTTGTCGCGGCGATCGAAGCAGTTCAAACCGGATACCGGTATCTTGATGACGCGGTCGCTCGTACTGACGGTACGCTAGAAAAAGCCGAAAACGGTTCCATCGATCAGGCAGCGATTGATCAACGTACCACCGCGCTCATGAATCGTGCGGGTACCTCAAAATCTGTACCGAACGAAGTATTCATAAAGGCCTTGCAAGGCGCGCATGATTATCTTGAAGCGGCGGAGCTCTTTCGGCTTTCGGGAAGTGAACTTGCTTCGGCAAGCTGCTATCTCGATGCCGCGGAGTGTTTTGCCCTGGACGGACAAACAGGCGAAGCGGCACTCTGGAAACGCGAAGCGGCGAGGCTGGTCAGCGACTGTCTTGCTTCGGGCACGGAGAACCTCGGCGAGGCCGATAACCTGCTCCTGCTGGATCTGCAGATCGCGCTCATGAGGGAAGGACTACTGTAACATAGTGTGGTATACTCGGACGCATGAAGTATGTGACACAGGAAGAAACCCATTACCCGGGATTTGTCATGCCGGTGGCAATTACTGCTTCGATAGAGGTTCCACCGGCCGGTGACGGCTACTATGCGGTGCTTTTCTGGCGGACAGGCACACTGATTCTGGAAGACGGTGACAACCGGTTTGTGTTTCATGGCCCCGGTGTGTTGTGTGTAACGCCAAACCATACCATTCGCTGCCTTTCGATCCGGAACGATGATGATCGGCCGGATCATTGCTTCTCGTTGATATTCAAACCCGAAGGATTGAATTCAAACCAGTCCTCATTTCCGGACACGTTTGAGTACGGAGCCCTTACGAAAATTGATAACGGCTACACCTATCGCTATCTCCCGGAACCGGTAGCCATTCGTCTGGAACGTTTGTGCAAAGAAATTGACAAGCAGCTGAACAGTGAACGGAGCATGTTCTGGCCATGCCTGTCACGATCATATATTCTTGAAGTGCTGCTGCTCATCGAACGGACACGGTACGGTACTGGAGGCCTTTCGGATTACACGATACCGCAATGCAATGAACAGACCCGGAAGGTATTCGAGTACATTCACTCAAACTACCAGGACGATATGAATCTCGCCTCTCTTTCCGAACGATTCGGAACGAACCGTACAACGCTGAACCGCCTGTTCAAGGAAGCCTGCGGCATGACGGTCATGGCTTATCTCGGAAAAATCCGCATAACGGTCGCCTCCTTGCTGCTCCGGAATACCACGCTGTCAATACAGGAAATATCCTGGAGAATCGGCCTGAACGATGAAGCTTATTTTTCCCGATTGTTCCGGAGCCGTACGGGTTTATCCCCGAGTGAATTCCGCCTCAACTATCCCCATCCCTATGGTCATGCCAGGGATACCGAAGCATCCTGACAATTCTGCAGATAATCCAGGTTATGCTGTACATACTCCATTAACAACCCTGATTCACTCGCATACAGTTATCCTGTGTTTTCCCGGATTGTCCTTCATGCAGGGAAACTGTAGCCGGGAGACGACAAAGGAGGAGTGATGAATATGACAGGAAAGAGACTATTCGGACCGGGACGGGTGCTTCTGGTTTGCGTATTGGGCATGGGGTTTATTGGCTGTAGCGATAGTCTCAAAGAAGTATGCAGATCTTCACCGACTGACGGAAGAATACATGTTGCCGCGCTTTGCGGTGACTCCGCCGGTTTTGGTGTCGGGTATGGCGGCGCAGTGCAATATACGAAAGATGGCGGAAAAACCTGGATCGCGGGAACAAATCGATCGATGTGCCAATTTTCCCTGCATGCTCTGGACGACAGGACCTGTTTTGCCGCAGGGAATGGATCGGATGTCATAATGACCGGGAACGGTGGTGAAACCTGGACCCGACTTTCGGATATTCCGGCAGGCTGTGCCAAGGGTGTTTCGTTCATAACCAACGATGAAGGCTGGGTATGGACCAAAAGCGCGCTCTATTCTACCCGCAACAACGGTCAAACCTGGCAAACGGTCACCCTGCCGGCGGACATCCAAATGATAGAATCGGCTTTTCTCCAGTCAACCGGAAATGGGTATCTCTGCGGTTTGGACGGATACATATACCGGACCCGCGATGGCGGAAGAACCTGGGAGCGAACGGTTCAGTTTCTGGATACGAAAGACCAGACCTTCAAGGCTGTTCTCGCCGGGGGAGTTCAGGGTACAGCAATACGCCTCTCCGGTGAACGGGGTCTGGTAGCGGTAATCGGCCTGAAAGAGGGTAAATCCGCCATCCGTATACTGCGGACAACCGATGGCGGAGAAACCTGGAGTGAGCCGAAGTATTACAATCTGGATCTTCCCTGTCTTACCCTTACCATCTCTCCGGATCTGCATCTTGCCGTATTCAACAATGATTCAACGGTGAGTATGTTTGCGCTGAAGTAGCGCCACCTATAATCAAACTTTGCCGGGATGCAGGTCTGACATCCCGGCGTTGTGTGAGACACCCCGGCGGGGTGCTAACACCCCGGCGTGGAGCAAAGTCCCCCCGCTTTGAGTGTTCAGCCCGCGGCGGCCGGGCAATCAGCAACCCTTATCGCAGCAACCCTGCGATCTCGGTCATCTGGAAGGCGGTGAGCGGGCCATGATCCATCGCTTTCGCGTTTTCTTCTACCTGCTTCACGGTACGGAATCCCGGGATCGGGATGTTTGCATCGCTCCGGGCCCAGAGCCAGGCGATGGCTCCCTGCGCCAGCGTTCGTCCGTTGCTCGTCAGGATTTCACGAACTGCATCCATTTTTTTCAGAAATTCTGGATTTGGTTTTCCGTCCTTGAAGTACTTCATCCATTCGGGGCTCTTCTTGCCGCGTACATCATTGATTGCAAGATCACTTCCCGTCTTGTACTTGCCCGATAGTATACCCATGGCGAGTGGCCCCCGGTTGAGCGCGGTGAGTGAGTTCTCCTCGCATACATCCAGAACCGCAACGTTATCATTCAGAACATTCAGTTCCACTTCGATGGTTGAGCAGTGCTTTCCGTCAGCGAAGAACGCCGCGCTTTGTGGAAAGTCGGTACTCCAGCCATAGGTCCGGATTTTCCCCGTGGTAACGAGTTCATCGAGTGTGTCACGGACGGGCCGGGCTTTCTCCGGCGGAAACCCGTTGTCGTGGAAGAGGTAGACGTCGATGTAATCGGTGTTGAGACGGCGAAGCGATGCTTCGCAGGCCTGTCGGATACCGCCGGGGGTAGCGTCGCTTCCGGTAACCTGACGGGTTTCCTCGTCGAACACGGCGTTGAATTTGGTCACGATGACAACATCTTTCCGGCGGCCTTCCAGTGCCTTCGCGAGGACGCGTTCGCTGTGTCCGGCACCATAGACGTTGGCTGTATCAAGAAGGCTAATTCCCAAGTCAAGGGCCCGGTGTATTGCCCGGATTGATTCATCATCGTCAACGTCGCCCCATCCATGCGGTTCGTCACCGGACCAGAACGGCCCGCCGATAGCCCAGCAGCCGAGCCCGAGCGCACTAACGCTTTTGTCGAGGTGTTTGATTGTTTTTTTCATTACTTGGTCCTTGCCTTTTAGCATTTATACATGGATTGCGAGTTCATCCAGAGAATCACCTATACCAAGTATAGTACGTGTCGGAATTCTGTGCAGGACATGATACGGTTTTCAACAATTTTGGTAGCAGTAAACCTTGACCCCGCCCCCGGGGCAGACTTTAGCCTTTTGTGTATGGAGGCTCATATGAAATGGTTTTTTCCGGCGGTGCTTTCCGCCATTGCATTTGTTTCCTGTTATTCTCCCGTGCGCGAGAATGTCAGGAAATCGGTTAACTTGCACTTCCCCGATCCGGTAACGGGTGAACACTGCGAGAGTTCCGCGATTCTCAACGCGCTCGTCTATCTTGGTTATACGGTATCCGAGCATGAGATTACCGGCGGAGGAGGCGCGCTTTCCTTTCTTTTCATGAAGGATACGTTCCCGTTCATTGCGGCGCGGAATATGGACTTGAAAGAGCGGTTCTTTGAGGCTGCCGGTCTTTCTTGGACGATGGTAACACCCGATGGTCGTGACGCCGGGTGGAGTACGATTATTGATATACTCGACAGGGGCTTTCCGGTCGTGCTCCGGGTAGATATGCGGTTCCTGCCGTACCGG
>MWCL01000122.1 GCA_002070025.1 Spirochaetes bacterium ADurb.Bin215 | reverse complement strand
CCCGCCAGCGTGCGGGAACGGCGGTTGCCTGCCACACTGATTCACCGGCTTCCTCGATCACAAACCCCGCCTTGCCGAGCGCTTCCCGGTTCCGGTCGAGAACGGCGTTATCCTGCGCCGATCCGGTTTCTATGCGGTAGGGAACGAGCAGTTCCTGCACCGTTTCACCCCGATCCTTCAATTCGTTGTAGAGAATCCGTTCGTGTGCGGCGTGCTGGTCAATCAGGTACAGGCTGTCATCTTTTTCGACAAGCAGGAAGGTTCCCAGAACTTGACCGAGATACCGGAACGGCGGTGGCGGTGACTGAACGCGTGCCGCCGCTTCCGCGAGTGCAGACGGGTATCCGGGATCCCGGGGAAACCCGTCGTACACGGCGAACGAGTCCCGGGTAAAGCGTGCGGCGGACGGTGGATTTTGTGCTGCCGCTTCCGGTGTGTGCCGGAAGAGCTCCTGATAGCTGTCCGGTTCCGGTTTGCCGGTGCCGGCCAGAAGACCATTCCGGTAAAAATTGCGCATCATGGAACTCACTGCGTGATGGACCGATCCCGCGTCGCGGAAGCGGACTTCCTTCTTGGCCGGATGAATATTGAAGTCGACCAGGGAAGGATCCATGGTGACAAAGAGAATGGCAAAGGGATGGGTTCCGTTCGGGAAATACCCCTGGGCGCCGTATTCCATTGCCTGTACAAGACTGTATTCCTGGATTCGCCGTCCGTTCACGAAGACCATGAGATTCTTGCGGTTCGCGCGGGGACAATCGGGCGTACCCGCGATAACCGCGGCGGAAAACCCCTCCGCAGACGTTTCGACGGCGTGAAAGAAGCATTCGTTTTCACCCGGATTGAGCGCCGCGAGTACCCGGGTGCGGAGGTCCGGGGCCTCGGGAAGCACCAGCGGGCTCGAGCTGCCGCTGGTGTAGCGGAAAGAAATGCCGGGCCAGGCGAGCGCCTTTTCGATGACGACTTGCCGGCAAAGCGCCGCTTCGGATGCCGGACTCTTGAGAAACTGGCGCCGCGCGGGAAAGTTCGCGAAAAGGCCGCGAAGCTCCACGATGGTGCCTTCCGGCAGACGGTCGGGTGAAATGCCCCGGTCGTCAAGTTTCCAGGCGGCTCCGTCCCGGGCGGATCGCATTTCAACGGTGCTTACCGCATGAATCGACGAAAGCGCCTCTCCGCGGAAACCGAGCGTGGAAAGGGTGAGCAGGTCGTCTTCACGGAAGATTTTGCTGGTGGTATGGGTTTTTGTACACAGGGCGAGGTCTTCTTTGGTCATGCCGCACCCGTTGTCCCGCACCCGGATGCGTTCAATACCGCCGGAATCAATCTCAACTTCTATGCGGGTCGCGCCTGAGTCTATGGCGTTGTCGAGCAGTTCCCGTATTACCGCTGCGGGGCGGTCAATAACCTCGCCCGCGGCGATCTTTCGGGCTACTTCCGCAGGAAGTTCCCGGACCGCACGGTAGGGTCGGGATGCTGAATCAGTCGGCATCGTCGTCGGTTCCGTCAAAAAGACCCAGTTCCGGTTTATCGTCTGCTTGTACCGGTTCATTCATGAGAACCTGGATCTTTCCTTCAATCCGGTCAATGTCCTTTTCGAGGGAACGGGCCAGTTTGATGCCTTCCTCGAAACAGGACAACGCCGATTCCAGCGGAAGCGCGGGATCGCGGATAGTTTCGCTGAGTTCTTCGAGCCGCTCAAGCCGTTCCTCAAATTTTTTCATTGATGCATTCCTCCACCCGGGCACTGATGGTACCCGTTTCCGGTTGTATGACCAGGCGACGGCCCGGCATGGTATCCGTAGCGTTCCGCACTACCGCGCCGGTTTCGGCGTCGCGTACCACGGAATAGCCCCGTTTGAGAATTTCCGAGGGGTTCGCGCCCCTGATTTGTTCCGTAGCAAGAGCAATATGGTGCCGCAATTCACGGGTACGGTCTCGCATGTGAGCAAGGAGCGCTTCCTTCGCGTCGTCCAGCCGGAGAAGCAGGGGCTGCTCGATACGCCGCATGCGAAGTTCCAGGGAGTCCCGGTCAAACCGGGACAGCATGAGACGGATGGTGCCGAGCCGTGAGGAAACCGCTTCCTCAAGCGTATCCCGCGCCGAAGTAATGCGGTACACCCATTCATCCCGGAGCGGGGAGGCAAGTTCTGCCGCCGCCGACGGGGTTGGCGCACGGACATCGGCGGCAAAGTCGCACAAGGACCAGTCCGTTTCATGACCGACCGCGCTGATTACCGGGATTGCGGAAGCGGCTACCGCACGGACTACCGCCTCGTCGGAGAAGGGCAGGAGGTCTTCCAGAGAACCGCCTCCGCGCCCGATGATGATGATGTCTGCGAGATTGTGCCGGTTTGCCGTTTCAAGCTGACGGACCAGCACCGGCGGTGCCTCCGCGCCCTGAACCGGTGCGGGCAGCACGACAATGCCGATGAGGGGATTCCTCCGGCGTAGTACCTGGAGGATATCCCGCACCGCGGCACCGGTTGGACTGGTGATTACCGCGATCCGCGACGGGAAAGCGGGGAGGGGCCGTTTGCGTGATTCGTCAAAAAGACCTTCGGCGGCAAGCCGGTTCTTCCGCTCCTCGAGGAGCCGGAGAATGTCGCCGGACCCGGCCGGTTCCATGGATTCCACAATGATCTGATAGGTACCCCGCGCGGCGTAGACGGACAGGGATCCGGTGGCGTGAACCAGCTGACCGTCCTGCGGCTCGAAGGAAAGGGACCGTGCCCTGCCGCGGAACATGACTGCCGAGATGGCGCTTGATTCGTCCTTGAGGGTAAAATAACAATGACCGGCGCCGGAGGGACGGAAGTTGGAGATTTCCCCCTCAAGGGTAACCTGACCGAAGGCTTGTTCAAGCAGGTCTTTTACCAGGGTAGTTATTTCCGAAATCTTCAAAGGCCGGTCCATGATCACGAGATTACCACGGCGGGGAAGATTTCTCAAGATGAAGGACGGGATGCCGATATTCAAAGTACCATGAATACTTTCGTCGTCCTTTTTTGCGGAGAACTTGCCCCGTTTGCCCTTGAACCCTTTGCCGGCGGAGATTCCGCCTTCATCCGGAGTTTGCGCGCTGCATCCTCGTTTGCCGGTAACGGTTCGGTGCTCGTATGCGCCGCCCGAAGCCGGAACAGCGGCTATCCCGCGGCAGATCCCGCCCGGCTGGAAGCGTTGATTGCCGAAAGCGGTGTTTCCGCCGGGGTTCATGTCGAAGAACGCTGGACGACAGAACTTTTTTACTCGGTACTTGACCGGGAAGCGGGAAACGCAGACCATGCCGCGCTGTTTTTCGGGGACTGTCCCTGTATCGATCTTGCCCTTTCACGAACCCTTATGGATCGACATCTGACCTACGCGGCCGAGTACACCTTTGCCGACGGGTACCCCGCAGGGCTCTCGCCGGACATTCTGGCCCGGGGCATACTTCCCGTTCTTGTCCGGCTTTCTGCCGGGGAAACCGGAGCGGTTACACGGACAACGGTATTTGACACCATCAAGAAAGATATTAATTCGTTTGACATAGAAACCGACATTGCCCCGGTGGATGTACGCCACCTGAGAATGACCCTTGCCTGCGATACTCGTCAGAATTTCCTGGTATGCGAAGCCTTTCACGACATTTCGGCAGAAACGTACGCGGCGATGGTGGAAACGCGGGCCGGAAAGCTCCGGACCGTTCCGGCATTCTATGGCATACAGACCGCCGGAGGGTGTCCGTTTGCCTGCAATTTTTGTCCCTATCCCGAAGCATCCCTGAGCCGGGGCACTGCGGTGACCGAACGCACTGATTTCATGAATCGTGAGGATTTTTCACGGATCGTTGACAAAATTGCGGAATACTCCCGAACGGCCGTGGTCTCCCTTTCCCTCTGGGGAGAGCCCGCCCGGCATCCTGATGTTGCCGGACTCGTCGCCGATGTGCTGAAACACGACGGACTATCAGTTCTTATAGAAACAACCGGCATCGGATGGACGACAGAGACACTGGACACCATAGCGGCCGCAGCGGCGGAAGCCGGCCCCAGGATGACCTCCTTGCCGGCGATTACCTGGATTGTCGCCCTGGATGCCGCGGAAGCCGGACAATACGGAACACTCCGGGGCATACAGGATACTGACCGGGCAAACACGTTGTTTGTTGAGGCGCTTTCCTGTATCGACTCGCTTGCCGTCCGTTTCCCCGACGATGTGTGGCCCCAGTTTGTCAGGATGAATGAAAACGAAGAACAGCTCGAAGGATTTTACCGCTTCTGGAAAGACAAACTATCACGGGTCATTGTGCAAAAACATGATTCCTTCTGCAAAACCATACCCGACCGGCGGGTAGCCGATCTTTCGCCCCTGAAACGGAACCCCTGCTGGCATCTCAAGCGGGATATGAGTATACTCATCGACGGGACGGTGCCACTGTGCCGCGAAGACGTATACGCAAAAACGTCATTCGGCAACGCGTTTACGGATGATCTGGCGGCAATCTGGAACGGATATCACAGCGTCTACGAACAGCAAACGGCATGCGTCTACGAAGGAATCTGCGGAGCCTGTGATGAGTATTACACCTACAATTTTTAACGAGAAAAAAGTTCCCCACACCATCATTGGCGGTACAACCAGAAAGACTGACGAA
>MWCL01000121.1 GCA_002070025.1 Spirochaetes bacterium ADurb.Bin215 | reverse complement strand
CGCCGGAGCAAGTCTTCGCGCAGGGCTTCCGGTTTTCAACCTCTGGGCCGATTCTGATACCAGTATCGCAGACTCACTGATGCTTATCTTTTGTCTGACCATAACACCGCCTTCCGGCAAGAAAATCACTGTGTCCGAAGATACAACCCCGCCGCCGCCGTCAGTTCAGGAAGGCCTGACGATCGAGTGATGTGCTTGCCGTTTTCGGCAATATCGACAATACTTACCATATGGAACAAACCATGGACTTTACTGATCAGCTCTTTCAGGCGCTGACCGAACGACAAAAGCTTTTTGACTCATACCTCTTGCCCAAAATGCACGAGGATTACCGGATTGCCCACAGCGCAGTAAAAACGGTAAAAACCGTACTGGTTAAAAAAGGGTTCCTCTATGATGACCCCTACAAGTACGACAGCAAAACATCTGAAATCCAGATTCCCGATACCGACGAGTTCGGCCACGATAAAAAGAGCGCCATAGTCGGAAGCCGTCTTGCCCAATATGAGGCGATGGTCGACTTTCTGAACAACTCCTATCAATTTTCCTGCGATTTCATTACCACGGACCGCATTGCGCTCCTGGTCAAGCTCAATCAGGTATTCTCCTGGGAATCCTTTTCTCCCACATCCACAAATCCCAACACCCGCGCGCTGGCGGAAGTAATAACCACGCTCAGAAGCGGTACCGATCCGCTCTCCATCAGTATTGTAAACGATGCCCTCTCTCAGCTCTCCAAAACCTCTCTGTCCATTACCCGAACATTGAAGAGCCTTACCGAATTCCACCGTGAGCGGTACAAAGTCGCGGTACGAAAACTGGTAATGCCGGGTGTAATTATCGATCCCGATAAAATGACGGGAAACGTAACCAGCATACTGAAAGATATCAAACAATCTTTTGCCCTGTCGATGAAGGGACAACCGTTCTATACCGAGCTCATCGAGGAAATTCTCAAGGAGGATTACTCTCCTGACCATGCCGTTTTGCAACAACAGTTATTGACGCGTATTGCGGTTTCAAAGAAAACGGAAAGCGGAACACCGGAAGATCAGAGTCTCAAGCCGGTGCTTCTGGACGGCATAAGGACATTGGGCGCGGTCTCTCCCCAGCTGGACGAAATAGTAGATAAACTGACGGAAAACCGGAACATCCTTCTCTCAAGCGAAAAGGGCCTCTTCGAGAAAATAGCCCGGCTTGTACGGAAAGCCTTCAATCTCAAGGAAGAGGAAGAAACCATTGCAATAACGACGGTGGATCCCATAAGTCAGGCTACGAAACGGGAAATTGTCGATTTTCTGCCGTTTGTTGAGGGCATTCGCCACCGGTCAAGAATCCTTACCGGCTTTACGGTTAAAACCTCGGCGGCGTATCAAAAAATCGAAATGATGGACGAACAGCAGATTCTTGATTTGCTCACCCGTCATATCGCCGAACTCAACACAATAGTAAAACAATGCGCTGGTCTCGACGCGTATTTCAAGCAATCCGCACAAGCCGACGCACGGAACAGGATCCGCGGGGTAAAGGTGGAAATTTCTGCAATACGAAACAACCTTGTCAAGGCAAATCAGTGCCGGGCGGAATATGCCGCGCAGGTTGAAGAGCAGCAGCAACTGAAAAAACTGGGGATCACCAATGGGTAAATCATGCAAGATCATGCTATTCGCCGCGGCTGTTTGTCTCTTTCCGGCGTTCATTGCCGCGGAAGACACGGATTTCCCGCAGAGTGAATTCGTCGCAAGCATTTCTTCGAACATACCGGATCTTCGTCCGCACCGCGCCTACAATGCCGACGAAGCACAGATACTCACCGCCATCTATGAAGGTCTTTTTGTCTACGATCCGTATTCAATGGATCCCCAGCCCGCGTTGGCCGAAACCTGGTCGGTTTCTCCCGATGGTCTCGAGTGGGTGTTTACTATCCGCGATACCGCGGTGTTTTCAGACGGTACGGTAATTACCGCGCAGACAGTCCGCGATTCCTGGATCAACCTTCTGGATCCCCGTATTTCCGCGCCGTACGCGTCCATGTTCGACAGTATCAGCGGGGCGTACGCGTACCGATCGGGCGAACTATCCGATCGTAATAAAATCGGTATAACCGCTGTTGACAACCGGACCCTCCGTGTAGCTCTCACAAGCCCGGCGGAACACTTGCCGAAAATTCTGTGCCATCATGCGTTCAGCATTGTACATCCTGCCGATTTTTCGCGGGTCACCGAATCGAAACCCGATCAGTTTGTCCTTCCGATATCGAGCGGCCCCTTTGTTATCGAGTCTTTCACGGCGGATGAAATCCTTCTCAAGAAGAACCCGCGGTACTGGGACGCCGATAACGTTTCCCTTCCTTCCCTCAAAATACTCATCAGCGATGATGCTGAATCCATAACGGCGCGCTTTAATCGCGGAGAGATCCACTGGGTTTCAGGCGCGGTACTGGCCAACCGGGTTATCGATCCCGCCTCCATCAAGATTACGCCCATGTTCTCCACCGAATACTTCTTTTTCCGGGGAACCTGGGGGCCCTGGGCAACAAGCGAAGTGCGCAACGCGCTCCTCCTTTCGGTTCCCTGGAATGCGCTCCGCGCCAATTATCTCATACCGGCAAAAACACTCGTATTTCCGATATCCGGTTATCCGGAGCTCACGGGAATCGAACAGCATAACCCGGAAGAAGCGGCAAAGCTTCTTGAAAAAGCCGGACTTACCGACTTTGCATCCATACCGGTCCTGGTTATTCGCATACCGGAAACCGATCACTTTTCCGGTATGGCGGAACTGCTGAAATCGGCATGGGAAGCACTCGGCTTTACGGTACGGATAGAAGCCATTCCCTACGCGGAATACTACTCGTCGCTTCGCAGCGATGATTATGCCGTAGGCGTAACTTCCTGGATCGGGGATTTTGCCGATCCGCTGGCATTTTTGGAAATGTTCCGCCCTGCCTCGTCCCTGAATGATTCGGGATGGCAAAACCGCGAGTATGAACAGATAATCACGGACGCTTCTGCCCAAAAGTCTCCCCTCCGCCGGTACGAGAAACTGGCCGAGGCCGAGAAACTGCTCCTGGACAACGCGGTCATTCTTCCCCTGTCCCATAATCCTTCGCTCAATGTAATTGACACAAACGGCCTTGAAGGCTGGTATGCCAATGCCCTCGACATACACCCCTTCAAGTTCATAAAATTCGTCCAGAAACAGGCATTGCCGGGTGTTGCGCTTGCACCGGCGATGCGGTACGGGCTTTGACCAGTGTCCATATTTATGCTATAGTGGTACGGATATGAGGCAGTCAACAACCTTCAAGGTTAACCAGAAAATTGTGTACCCCAGCCAGGGTGTCGGAAAAATAATGGAAATCAAGGAACGCAGTTTCAAGGACACCATGATCCTGTACTACGTTATATACCTTGAGGTTTCGGACATGACCGTCATGGTTCCCGTACTGCGGGCCGAAGAACTCGGAATACGGGCCATTGTTTCAAAAAAGGAAGCTCAAAAGGCGCTTGAGCTCATTTCCGAAGATTTTGAACCCATTCCTTCAGACTGGAAGCTCCGCTACCAGATGAATCTTGATCTTTTAAAAAAGGGCAGCGTCATCGACATAGCGACCATCGTACGGTCCCTGTACCACCGCAGCAAGGTCAAGGAACTGCCCATACTTGAACGCAAGCTGTATGATTCGGCGCGCAAACTGCTTGAAGACGAAATAACTTATGCCCTCAATATACCCCGGTCAGAGGTTGAAGGGCTCATTCATACCCATCTTGAGCCTCTCGTAGACGAGATTGACGAGAGCGACGATGAACCGGACAATCCTGTCATTGAAGACGATGATGATTTCCTGGACCCTGATCTTTCCGAAGATGAGGATGATTCCGAAGACGATTGATCCATGACTCATACCCTGGTACTGACTGCTGCGGGGTATTCCTCGCGGATGGAAATAACCGGAAAAAAGGAATACCTTCCTCTCTCCGATAACGGCGAGCGTACCATTAGTGTTCTCTCTTCTTCTCTACATGCGTTTCTGGAAACCCGTCTTTTTTCCCTGGTAATGATAACCGTTCCTCCGGGCGGCGAATCCCATGCCCGTCGGGTTATTGATGCCGACACCAGGATTGCCCCCCTGCTTGATGAAGCTTCATGCCGGCTACTCTTTACCGAAGGCGGCAGCACCCGTCAGGAGTCCGTTCGTCATGGTCTTGAATCCCTCTTTCTGCATTCAACAATCGGCCGGGGATCTCCGGCAACCGTCCTCATTCATGACGCCGCGCGTCCCTGGGTTTCAAAAGAACTCATTAATGCGGTCCTCTCGGCAACCCTGGAGCACGGGGCGGCAGTTCCGGCCCTGCCAGCGATCGATACCCAGAAGGAGATAGATGATACCGGTTGTATCATACGCCATCTGGACCGATCACGGATTGTATCCGTGCAAACGCCGCAGGGTTTTCTCTTTCAGGAACTTCTTGAAGCACATCGTCTTGCAGCCCAGGACAGCATACTCTGTACCGATGACGCGGAAATTTGGGGGTTATACGTGGGAAACGTTTTTACCTGTCCGGGTGAACGGATAAACAAAAAAATCACGTTCCGGGAAGATATCATATGATACGTACCGGAATTGGTTACGATCTGCATCGTCTCGTTTCCTGCCGCCCGCTCCTGCTTGGCGGTGTACACATTCCCTTTGATAAAGGAGAAGACGGACATTCCGACGGGGACGTCCTTCTCCATGCCCTTACCGACGCGCTGCTCGGTGCGGCAGGTCTCG
>MWCL01000120.1 GCA_002070025.1 Spirochaetes bacterium ADurb.Bin215 | reverse complement strand
TTCAAGGATTTATTCCCGGGACAACCCGCTTCCCGTGTATTTTTTCGGCGATTCCCAGGTGTTCTCTCTGGCGTCGGGACTATCCCGTCTTGCCGGGAAAGACTCGGCGATAGACATTGACTTTCTCGCCATTCATTCTTCGGGGTTTATCCGGGACGACTTCTATGACTGGCCGCGGAAACTTGAGGATACGCTCGCGGATAAAGAGTACGCGGCGGTTGTAGTCATGCTTGGCATGAACGATTATCAGAATTTCTGGACCGATGACCGGCGGGCGCTGAAAAAGCGTACGGAAGGCTGGGAAACGGTATACCGCGACAAGTGCCGGACTATCATCGACATCGCGTTGTCCCGCGCCATGCGGGTGTACTGGATCGGGATGCCCCGGGTCAAGAATCCTTCGTACGACGACAATCTTTCGTACATCGAAACAATTCACAACAGTGTTGCGGACGAGTACAGCCCGGATGTTCTTTCCCGGATATCACTGCGTTCCGTTATTCCCGGAGACGGCAAACCGTACAGCGAATCTGTGGAAATTGCTCCCGGCCGTGTTCAGCGCATCATGACGGAAGACGGTTCGCATTTCACGGTTGAAGGCGGCCAGCTGGTCATGCAGGGCCTTTTTGACCGGCTGGTACGGGACTTTCCCTTTTCCGAACTCCCGGTTGCACAGCTTCCGGAATAACTGGTATATTGTTTCCGAAAGGAAACATATCCATGATTGAACGAAACAGCTTTTTTTCCAATCTGACATCCGGATACCTCTTCCCCGAGATAAACAAGCGAAGACGTGCGTTTGCCTCGGAAAATCCCGATGCCGGCCTCATCAGTCTAGGAATCGGAAACACGACTGAACCCCTGACTCCCCACATTGTGGATGCTCTTGCAGCACAAGTTGCCCGCCTGGGAACCAAAGACGGTTACTCGGGATACGGCGACGAAGCCGGGTTATCAACGCTTCGCGATAAAATAGCCGAAGTCCTGTATGAAAACCGTATTTCTCCGGACGAAGTTTTCGTCTCGGACGGCGCAAAATGCGACATTGGTCGTATTCAGTATCTTTTTGGCAGCAGGGTCTCTGTCGCAGTTCAGGATCCCGCCTATCCGGTGTATGTTGACGGATCGGTCATGATCGGTGCCGCAAGCGCGATGATTTCCGGTACCACGAATTATGCCGGCATTACCTACATGCCCTGTACACGGGAGAATTCCTTTTTCCCGGATACTGCGCTGATACCCGAAAATTCTCTCGTATACTTTTGTTCCCCGAACAACCCCACCGGCGCGGTGGCGACACGGGAGCAATTGACCGTTCTCGTTAAAACCGCGCGCGAAAAGGGATCAATCATCATTTTTGACTCCGCTTACGCGGCCTTTATCCGGGACCCTTCGCTTCCCCGGTCAATCTTTGAGATTGACGGGGCGCGTGAATGCGCAATCGAAGTGGGATCCTTCTCGAAACCGGTCGGTTTTACCGGCGTTCGTCTCGGCTGGACCATTGTTCCGAAGGAACTCGCCTTCGCGGACGGAACCCCGGTCATTCAGGACTGGAACCGCCTTTTTTCAACCATATTCAATGGTGCATCCAATATCGCCCAGGCAGGCGGTCTCGCATCCCTTGAGCCGGCAGGGCTTGTGGAAACACGGGAGACGATTGACTACTATCTGGAAAACGCCCGGATAATCCGTGATGCGTTGCAGGGGCCCAATTTCGGTCGGATGGGTGTTGAAGTATACGGCGGCGACAACGCGCCCTATGTGTGGGTACGCTTTCCCGGCAAAAAAAGCTGGGATATATTCGACGCGATCCTGGAAAAATGTCATGTTGTGTGTACCCCGGGTGCCGGATTCGGTCCCGCGGGAGAATCGTACATCCGGTTCAGCTCGTTCGGGCACCGGGATGATATACTTGAAGCGGCTCAACGCCTGTCCCGTCTGGAACTGTAACTGCTGCTATCAAAATTGTTGAAAAAAAAGGACGCCCCCGGGCGTCCTTCTTTTTCTATTCGAGGGTAGGAGGCGAGCCCACCGTCATGCGCATGCCGACCGTAAGGTCGAAGAAAAAATCGTCCAGATCGTTTACATGGTCCAGCAGTGAAAAGGTGTACAGGGAGCCGGCTCCCTTTATGTACAGGTTGAAGTCGGTTTTCGGAGCCCAGGTAGCTCCTCCTCCCAGAACGAGGTGGGCATACTTGCGGTTAGCCGGATCGTCGGCCATAACGTAGTAGTCTACAACGCGGTAAATGAAGTCCACGTCAATCCTGAACGGGGCACCCTTGCTGAACGCTTCCGAGTACACTCCGTAATCGGTGATGCTTTTCGTACAGGTTGTTCCGTCATTGATGGATACAGAACTGCGCTGGCTGATTTTTACGGTGCACAGGATGTTCGGGAGGTAGAATCCCGTGGACAGTTCACCGCGCTGCAGATAGACCTGTCCATCCCCGTAGGTTGCCGGCGGGAGGGCAAAATCTGAATCGGCCCGCACAATCAGTTTTCCCGGGATGATGACGCTGAATCCGAGCGCGAGACCCGGTTGGAACAGCATTGATACGTCGTCATCGTCTTCCGTGCTGTTCAGGACACCGAACGAGGGGCCTGCGGATATTTCGAGAAAGGATGTCCGGTAGGTGCCCCGTGCGGAGAGTGTATTGCCGTTCACGGCATCCCGTTCAAAGGTTATGGTGCCGTCCAGGCGGCTTCCCAGTTTGTCCGTTATGGACGCCTTTCCGCCGAAGGACGGTTCCCATGCGTGCAGGTCTCCGTCGTCATCGAAGGCAAAGGTGCTCGTTGATACGGAGAAATCCATGTCGGTGGAAAATATCGACAGGGGAAGCAGGATGAGCAGAATTGGTACCAACAGTTTTTTCATCAGTAAACCGCCTTGAGGAGGATCCGGACTTCGCCGGCTTCCCTGATATCATCGAGGTGGAGCGGCCGCAACACCGCCGTTATATCAAGAGTATAATCCGAAATGCGTATCGTGTAAAAAGGGCTTATGGAAAAGGAGAAGGGGGTAATCGTTCCGGGGTCTTCGGGGTCCATGGATGCGAGAAAACTTGCTCCGGCTCTCCACTTGTTGTAGTCGAGGTTGCCGGTGGCAACCAGGAGGTTCAGCCCGAGGAAGTTGTTTTCGGCTTCCACCGCAATGTCCCGGCTCATGTTTTCGGGAAAAACGGGAGACGAGAAGAAGGAAAGGAAAACATCCGCTTTCCCGAGATACATGCGCGGTTCGAACAGGAGATACATGTTCTTGCCGAGATCCTCCATCCCCGAATCAAACTGTCTGAGTCCCGCTTCGGCATAGAGTTCGTAGGACTGGCCGGAACGGGCAAGGGATGCTATGCCACCGCGGAACACGGCTTTTCCGCCGTCTCCGGGAAGGGTAACACCACCGTACACGGTGGCAACCAGTATTTGCCCGGCTACACCAACCCGCGCGTCAAAGGAATACGCCGCATCATTTCCGGTATGGTCATTCCAGTAGGCGTACAGTCCGGTAACAACATTCGCGTTTTGAGGCGCTCCGGTCAGAGCCACTCCGGTACCGCGGATTTCGCTTTCCGGGGAAAACGCCATGCCTGCAGGCAGTCCGTGAAATTCCGGTTCCTCAATTTCCATTTTAAGGTATTCCCGGAAGAGGGAATCTGACGCCGGATTATCGAGATATCCGGTAAAAAGGATCATTGACCAGGGTCCGCCGCCGATTCCGGGAAAGGTGAGATCGGCGCCATCGAATTGTACAAATCCGATATCGGTTTGGCCGTTCAGGTTGTACAGGAAGGCGGCGGTGTCGGTAATATAGAAGAGTGTGGAGACGTGGAGCTGGACCCAATGTACGGGAACAAAACGGCCGGCCAGGATCGCGCCTGTTTCAAAAACGGGCGTATCTTTGTTTTCCGGAATGTATCCGGCCGATTCCAGTTCGAGTTTCGCAAGGGAGACCTGTTGTGCCATGACGCTGATGGTAAAGAGCGACAAGAATGCCAGGGAACATAACGTGCGGGTACTCATGATTTCTCCTCGACTCAGTATATACCATTACCCGGAACACCGCCATCAGAAATGGCCAAAAAGATTTGACTGGCTTGTTTGTCCTTGACTAATCAAGAAAAGCGTATAAACTTTAGAATTATGAGTGATTATCTGGATATCAACAATGAGGAACTGCTCAAGGACTTCTTCAGTGAAGCGGAACAACAGGTTTTTACCCTGGAAAGCAATATTCTCGTGATAGAAAACGACCCATCCAATCATGATGCAATTGATGAAATATTCCGGGCTGCCCACACGCTCAAGGGCGGTTCCGCGACGGTAGAAATGCATGAATTATCCGGTTTTACCCACGTAATGGAAGACCTTCTGGATGCAATTCGTGACGGCACGGTAAGTGTAAACGAAAAGGTTGTAGATATCCTGCTCCAGGCGCTCGACTGCATCAAGGCAATGCTCTCCGCTCGCACGGAAGGGTCCGTATACGACGGAGATACCGACACGGTAAAAAAGCAGCTTGAATCACTCATGCCGGTACGCGAAAGCAAGAAAAAGACGGCGAAAACTGCGGCGCCCAAAGCGGAAAAGAAACCGGAACCGGTTGTCAGCAAAGAACCAGCCGGCCCTCAGCCGGTCTTGTCAGAATACGAGATACTCGAAATACAGGAAGCCGTTCCCCCGGGGGAATCGGTCTATACGGTATCTGTCGTTTTTGATGAAGCAAATCCGATGAACAGTGTCGGCGGTATACAGGTGTTCGCCGCACTCAAGAGCGCCGGACAGGTCCTCAAGACCATTCCGGACTTTGACGC
>MWCL01000119.1 GCA_002070025.1 Spirochaetes bacterium ADurb.Bin215 | reverse complement strand
CTCATCACCGAGACTGGCGAACCGGTCTTTGTGGTAAACGAGGGGGAATACCAGATGATGAACACACTGGATCTCACGGTGGACCAGGTGTTCCATGAACTGAAGTTCTCTCCCTGGACGGTGGCGAACGAGCTTGATTTTCTGTATTCGCGGTCTTCCTATAACGATGCATATGGACTTGCCTTTACCCATGATCAGGGTGTGGGCGACTGTTTTACTCCGCAAGGGATTTCTTCGTATGAGTTGCCGCGTTTGTCCGGCTGTTTCAGTCAGATGACCTATGAGGAAACCCTGAACTGGATTCTCACTGCCTGTCTGTATGCTCACAATGCAGATAATGGTTCCTGGCTTGCCCGGAACCGGGACGTGCTGACACAGTCGGTTGAATCCATCCTTGCCCGCGACGGAAATGGTGACGGCCTCATGGATCTTGATTCCGATCGTTGTCAGGGCGGATCGGAAATAACGACCTATGATTCGCTTGACGCAAGTCTCGGGCAGACGCGTAACAATTTGTACATTGCGATAAAGGCCTGGGGTACGTTGGTTTCATTTGCGGCGGTCTTTGACCGGCATCTGTCAAATGCGACGGCTGCGGAAACGGCGCTCGCGAAGAAAGCCCGCGAGTCCGCAACGGCAATCATGAATACGGTTATTTCGCGGGTCAAGGAGCCGGACGGCTATATTCCCGCGGTTTTTGAGGGCGGCAACGATTCAAAGATCATTCCCGCAGTGGAAGGTCTTATTTATCCGCTTTTCTGCGGAGATCCGGAAGCGGTATCACGTACCGGACCCTACGCGAAACTGATTGCCGTGCTCGGTCGGCATCTCGACGCGGTTCTCGTTCCCGGTGTGTGTCTCGACGCCGAATCGGGCGGTTGGAAACTTTCGTCCACGAGCCGCAATACCTGGATGTCAAAAATTTTCATCAACCAATATGTCGCGGAGCATGTTTTCGGTCTTTCCGACGAACGGATTACCCGCGACGCGGTACACCTTGGATGGCAGTGCAATGGAAGCGCGGACTGGGGTCCGACCGATCAGGTTGCGTCCACCAACGGAAAAGATCTCGGATCGCGATTGTATCCCCGGCTGGTAAGCGCGATTCTGTGGTTGTATCCGCCGGAGAAGCAGTGATAGCTCGTGCCGGTCTTCGGGAGTGCCGATAAGATAGCATGAAAACAACGCTGCGGCTTGGGTTACAGATAAACGCGATAGACGCGGATTACTCTCGCGATTTGATTACCGGTATCTCTAATTGGTGTTCTGAGCACGACATGTCGTTCATATTGTTTTCAGGGCGCGCGTTCGGATGGCCGTACGGATACGAGTACCAGAATACGGCGGTTTACAGCCACATCCACCCGGGATCAATAGACGCGCTGATTCTGATTACCGGTACACAGTGCAACTTTATTCCGAAAGAAGCGTTTCAGGAGTATTTGACGAGTCTCGCTCCTCTTCCGGTGATAAGTGTAAGCGTTGCGCTGGACGGAATCCCCAGTATAGTCGTTGATAATGAGACCGGGCTTCGCAATCTTGTATCTCATTTGATAGAAGTTCACGGTGTACAAAAAATCGCCGTTTTCAAGGGACCGGATGACAATCCGGAAGCCGTCCTTCGCCTTTCGGTGTTCCTGAAAACACTTGAAGAACATGGAATTCCGTTTGATGCATCCAGGGTCATTAACGGGGATTTTTCGATAGAGAATTGTCACACGGCACTTGCGGAGTACTGTTCCCGGCATCCGGTAGATTTTGATGCTCTTGTTTGCCTGAATGACAACATGGCGATTGGCGCGGTGAAATACTTCCAGGAACAGGGAATTCGCGTTCCCGAGGATCTTCTCGTAACCGGTTTCGATGATCTGGTTCGTTCACGGTATGAAGAACCCTCCTTGAGTACGGTGAGCCAGAACCTGGTGGAACAGGGCCGTCTCGCCGCGGAGTACGCGACCAGAGTAATTCAGGGAAAGCAGGTTCCTTCCCGAACTACTCTTGCGACACGGGCGGTTTTTCGGCAAAGCTGTGGATGCGTTCCACGGGGTAATCTGGAATATACGGCCATAATGGAAGACAACCAGAAGCAGTATGCCTCTCCCGAGTTTTTTATAAATCCCTCCGCAAGCTGGTTTCGTCTTCAGGATGGAATGTATAAACTTCGACAGTATCTTTTCCGCCTTGTTTCCCTTTTGTCCTTGTCTGATCTTATAGAGGAACTCAGGGTAAATTTTGAATCGTTTGATATACAAACGTGCGCGATTGTATTGTTCCGGAAAGCGCCCAGAAATTCCCGGGGTGAACGTTTCGCGCTTCCCGCTGAAGCTGAAATTATTCTTCACTATGATGAGGAAACCAGGGGAAACGCTGACCGGAATCCTCTTTTTTTCGATCCCCGAAAAGAACTGTTGCCCGCCGGTATTTTTTCGGATCGTCCGAGAATGCTCATCGTAAACGCACTGTATCACCGGGAGCATCAGCTCGGATACATTGTATTTGAACAGGGTATGTATGACGCTGCTCTCTATGAAACCCTCTGTGTCCAGCTGTCCACCTCGATACGGGCGGCGCTGGTTTTTGAGGAGAAAGAAGCGGCGGAAGAAAGGCTCAACGAAGCCCTTTTTGATCTTGAGCGGTCGAACAAGAAGTTGAATGATATTTCACGGACAGACGAGCTTACCGGGTTGTACAATCGGCGCGGTTTTATTTCGCTCGGGCAACGGTCAATTGATCTTGCCCTGCGGAGAAACAAAAACGGCTTGATCATGTTCGGAGACATGGACGGGCTAAAATTGATAAACGATACCTGGGGACATGAAACCGGGGATCGGGCTATCGTAGCAATGGCCAATGTGTTAAAAAAGACATTCCGCAACATGGATGTTCTTGCCCGGCTTGGCGGCGACGAGTTTTCCGTCGTGGCGGTTGATATTAACCCCGGCTTTCTGGAAACAATACGGTCACGGATAGAAGACTATCTTGCCGAGTACAATGAAACATCCGGCGAACCTTTCACGCTTTCTATCAGTATTGGCGCGGTGGCTTTTTCCGGCAGCGAGAACAACCGACTCGAAAAGCTGCTTTCCGTCGCGGACTCCCTGCTTTACGAAGAAAAGCGTTTGAAACGGGAATCGCGGCGGAAAGCCAAAGGGCACAAACCGAAGTCGTAGTTACCGCTGGAGTTTCCGGTATACGCCCCGGTGCGGGGTGTCGGCTTCCTTTCCGTACTTCTGGCGCCGCCATTCGGCGTACTCGCTCCAGTTTCCGTCATACCATACCACCTCACCGTCGGATTCAAAGGCAAGAATGTGCGTACACACGCGGTCGAGGAACCAGCGGTCGTGGCTGATAACCATGATGCAGCCGGCGAAGGTGTCTATGGCGTCTTCGAGCGCGCGCATGGTGTTCACATCAAGATCGTTTGTCGGCTCGTCGAGAAGGAGCACATTCGCCCCTTCCTTGACCATCATGGCGAGGTTGAGCCGGTTTCGCTCTCCGCCGGAGAGTACGCCGACTTTACGTGATTGATCCGCGCCGGAAAAGTTGAACCATGAACAGTAGGCCCGGGAATTTACTTCCCGTACTGGACCGTTTATACCTCGTCCGCTCGCGTCGACAGCACCGAGTTTGATGACATCCTGTCCGTCCGAAAGCTGTTCCCAGACAGTTTTCTCGGGATCAAGCTTGCCGCGCATCTGGTCAACATAGGTAAGTTTGACGCTCTCCCCGATCTTGATACTTCCTGAAACCGGGGTTACCAGTTCCATCTCGTCTTCTTTCCCGGGAACGGGGACTTTTTGTCCCGCCGCTCCGGCGATGAGTTTGAAAAGGGTGGTTTTACCGGCGCCGTTCGGTCCGATTATACCGACGGTCGCTCCCGGCGGAACGGAGAAAGAAAGCTGGTCAAAAAGGAGGCGGTCACCGTATCCCATGGCGAGATCGCTTGTTTCCACGACAAGGCCGCCAAGCCGGGGTCCGGCGGGAATGCTGATCTTCGTGTCCTTGATCTTTTCACGGTTTTCTTCGGAAAGAAGTTTTTCGTACTGGGAGATACGAGCTTTGCTTTTCGCGTGACGCCCTTTGGGGCTCATGCTGATCCATTCGAGTTCACGCTCGAGCTGTTTTCTCCGGTCGGACTCTCCCTTTTCTTCCTGGGCGAGACGGGTGCTTTTCTGTTCAAGCCAGCCGGAGTAGTTTCCTTTCCAGGGGATGCCTTCGCCACGATCAAGTTCGAGTATCCATCCGGCAACGTTATCCAGGAAATACCGGTCGTGGGTTACCGCGATGATGGTGCCTTCATACTGCTGAAGGTGGCGCTCGAGCCAGGCGACGGTCTCGGCGTCGAGGTGGTTGGTCGGCTCGTCAAGGAGGAGAATGTCCGGTTTCTGGAGGAGAAGGCGGCACAGGGCAACCCGGCGGCGCTCGCCTCCGGAGAGTACGTCCACCACCTGATCCGGCGGAGGGCAGCGCAGGGCGTCCATGGCAAGCTCAAGCTGGCTTTCCAGTTCCCATGCGTTGCAGGCGTCGAGTTTCTCCTGAATCTTCGCCTGTTTTTCCATGAGCTTGTCCATGTCTGCGTCCGGATCGCCGAACGCTTCATTGATCGCGTCGAACTCCGCGAGAAGATCCACCGTCTCCTGTACGCCCTCGGACACAACGTCCTTGACCGTTTTGCCCGGTTCAAGATGGGGTTCCTGTTCGAGAAACCCGATGGAATAGCCCGGGGCGCACTGGGTTTCCCCGGTGAACTCGGTGTCCGTTCCGGCGAGTATCCGCAAGAGGCTCGATTTTCCCGAACCGTTCAAACCGATAACCCCTATTTTGGCTCCATAAAAATAGGA
>MWCL01000118.1 GCA_002070025.1 Spirochaetes bacterium ADurb.Bin215 | reverse complement strand
CCTCGATTGCGGTTATCCTTTGACGGGCAGTCGAATAGACGGGTTGATAGAGTAACTCAAGGGATTTTGTGTCCAGCGTATCCTGCAGGATATACGCTACCGTCGCCTGGCGAAGATATTTTTCGGGTACAAAATCTTTTCCATACAGGATGTGCCGGTCAGTATATGTTTCGGTGAGAGTAATGAATTGGTCAATGTAATCAAGAACCTGTGCCGTATGCGAACAATCCGCCGGGCAATGGAGTATGGCAGTCTGGAAGGGAATGGCAATCCGTGTCGCTCCGCTTATCCAGGGTATTTCTGACCGTTTGATGATCTCCAGGGACAGTTCTCCAACGGCTTCACGATCGGTGGGTCGTGCGGAAACAAAGGCGAAAAGTCCGTCATCGATCGTAAACAGAAGGAATTTTTTCCCGGCAAGCAACAACAACCATCCCGAAATCGCATGTAGAAGCCGGTTGAGCGTGTTGTTGTCCAGATATGTCTGCAGGGTTTGCAGTTCCCGTGAACGGATCAGGACAAGCGAAAACACATTAGACCGGAGAAAATAATCTTTCAAATACATCAGAAATGCCGAATGGTTATACAGACCGGTAATGCCGTCCAAAAAATCAAGATTGTTCTGGATCGTCAGCAACAAAAAAAGCAATACTAACGAAAAAGCAAAACACTCAAGAATGAGACCGGGAATCGTAATCTGGATCCAGACAGCAACAAGAGGGAAAAAAATCGCAGCAACAAAGGCATACACTTCCAGACGGAGCAGTTTCCGCTGTTTCCGGACAAGAACATGAAGCACCAGTACAAGGTATAACGCGGAAATGAGATACAAAATCAAGTGTGCCGGCCCCCGTACGTACATCCGGTCGTCATTGATGTAAAAGAATAATCCGAACCGGACATTCAGAACAATCAGTATGAGCAGGATAAACCAGGGCAACACGAACAGGGTCCGGAGAATCCGTGAAGAGATATACATCTCGCACAATATGAAGATATACATACAAAAAAGAAAGGGAATGGTCACCTGAAACAGGAGATATATGGTGGTATATACCACTGCCGATGAAACGGATCCCGTCGGAAGGGTATTCAGCGCGATTGAACTGAGAAGGCTGAACGTCGCGCTCCCGGTTATCGTCCAGAGCAAGACGCAGAAAACCTGACTCCGCCGGTTACGTACCTGTTTCTGTTGATAGAAAATGATAAGTGTCAAAACACAGAGAAGTATGGCGACAAGGTCAAATTCTATCCGGTACATACGGAGCCCTCTTTAGCCAGAAATTCCATGAACGCTTCAGGTGGTACCGGACGCGAGTAATAATACCCCTGGATGAAATCAATACCCATTTCCTGCACCCGGGAAACCTGATCCGCTGTTTCTACGCCTTCCGCAACCAGTTGTGTGCTCATATGGCGAAACATGGAGACAACGCCCTCAAGACCCAGTTTGCCGTTTTTCGAACGGTCCATCGCTTCTATCAAAGACCGGTCGATTTTAACGATCCGGAAGGGAAGGTCCATTAATCCACCAATATTGGAATACCCCGTACCAAAATCGTCTACCGCAATGGTAAACCCTGCATACACCAGTGCGTCCAGATTCCGCTTCATGACCGCAGGAGAATGGTTTGCCGCTGTTTCAGTAATCTCAAAACACAGATCCTGCGGAGCAAGCCCGAACTCCCGGATAATGGCGAGAAAACGCTGCGGGAGATTTGGCTGCAGACACTGGATTGGTGAAAGGTTCACTTCCAGATAGTCCAGAGAAAAACCCCGGGTTCTCAGATTTTGATAAACCTTGCAGGCTTCCCGGACAACGAAATCGCCGATCCGGTGAATACTCCCGTTTTGTTCGGCAACGGGTATGAACTCTCCAGGAGAAATCAGAGCCCCCGAGGGATCGGAAAGCCGGACAAGCGCTTCTGCCGCCACCGTTTTACCGGTTCTTGTTGATACTATCGGTTGTAATACGATTGATAAGCCCTCCGTTATCAGGGCCCGGTTGATTTTTCGGGAAATTTCCTGATACCGACCGGTCGTGGAAAGTCCAAGCTCACCAAACGGAATAATGACGTTCAGGGGATACTGCCCCTGGATGCGGGTCAACTCATACTGCGCCTGAAAAAGGACCGGTACACTTGAAGTATCCTCGGGCATGGCGACTTCGCAAATTCGGGCTGAAAGTGACAGAAGACGATCACGGAAAAGCCAGGGAGACATAAACGCGCGAAGAAGCTGTTCGCGCTCTACAGCGAGACCAGCTCTGTCCCCGATGACAAGCATGAATTTGCCCTGCCCGGTCAGGGACGCAAAACGATCCTCCCGGGCATAACCAAAGAGTTTTCCCGCAATCTCCCGTTCGAGCGCAGAAAACGATTCCGGGCCGAGAACAAGCCTGAGAAAATTGACGGTATCAAGCGATACAAGAAATACAGTACTCTGCCTTTTTTTCTGAAGAAGAAGGTCCAGCTGTACAATCAACCCGTTACGGTTGTAGAGGTTGGTTCCATGATCCGTAAACTTTCCAAAGTCCTGTACGGTTAACAGAACTATCAACGCAGAAAGAGAAATCCCCAGGTTTTGAAGCAGTAATTCCGGGAAGAAAAACTGAATAATGAACGTTGAAAATGCGAACGGCAAAAAAAGAAAGATTGCAATGCGGGTTTCCCGGGATACCCGCATACGGTTCCGGACAAAAACACCAAGACCGGACAACGTGTATCCAAACGCAATCGCATATACAAGAGGAAGGACGGCCCCCCGATGATATCCATAATCCGGATCAAAACTGAACACCCATCCCGTTACGGGAGTCGTCAGTATCAGACTGAGACTTGCCATCCAGGGAAACGCGGTGAGAAAAATCGCAAAACGCCGTTTTGCACCGGTTTTTCCGGACAATGCCAAAAGAAAAATAAAAAACACAAGGGGAACCGAATTCTGAAAGATATAATACAGGATATTGGCCGCGTACAGCAGACCTGTGGAATAGCGATACACATTCCAATACATTACGACCGTAATGATATCTGCTACCGTCGCAAAGGTTGTACCGAGTAATAAAATTAAAAAAACGCGGGTTTGTTGAAGATACAAGCGGCTTCGGGAAAAAAAAAGAAAAAAGTTCAGAAGCAGGATGCATAACGCCGCAACTTCAAAGTTGATAGTCCCCATTGGAGATAATGGTAATGCGCAGCGGGAGAAATTGCAATAAAAAGACCGGTTTGAACTTCTGTTACCGCTGAATTCGTCCCGAGGTATTACCGGCAAGCAGTGCTTCGATTTCAGAACAACGCGACAGATTGAAGTCCCCCGGTATTGAATGTTTGAGACAGGACGCCGCAGCCGCGAACTCGAGAGCATGGGCCGGATCGCCGGGCTTGCTGATCATGGCATGGATCAACCCCGCGGAAAAGGCGTCGCCCGCTCCCACCCGGTCAACAATATCGGTAATGGAATACTTCTTCGAAACAAGGAAGCAGTCCCGGGAAGCCAGAACCGCCGACCAGTCATTGCTGTTCGCCGATTGAGCTTCGCGAAGGGTAATCGCAACATAGGCCAGATTCGGGAATTTTTCCAAAACAGCACCGGCAAGATCCCGATACCCCTCATGCACAACCGTTCCGGAATCACCGTCACAGACTTTTGCGGAGAATCCAAGGCTTTTCTGGATATCCTCCTCATTCGCGACAAGGATATCCGTGTATTCTACCAGGGCCGGCATTACCTCGGGAGCTGATTTACCATAGTTCCAGAGATTCTTCCTGAAATTGAGATCCAGGGAAACCGTCAGCCCGGCCTTTTTAGCCTGCTTCACCGCATGAAGGGCTGTTTTTGCCGCATTGGGGGACAGAGCTGGTGTGATGCCGCTCGTATGGAACCATGAGGCACCGGTAAAAATCGTCTGCCAGTCGAAATCTTCAGGCTCAACCTGCGAAAAAGCACTGTTCTCCCGGTCATAGAGCACGGTTGACGGCCGCTGGGCTGCACCGCTTTCGAGAAAATAGATACCGAGACGGCCCTTGTCCCGGCGGATATTGCCGGTATTCACCCCGTGCCGGCGTAATTCCGCAACAACCGCATCTCCCAGGGGATTCACCGGCAGGACAGATACAAAATCAGCCGGTACACCGAGGATCGCAAGGGAAACCGCGACATTCGCTTCCCCTCCGCCGAAGGTTGCCTCAAGCCGGGGCTCCTGTAAAAGCCGCGTTGAACCGGGAGACTTAAGACGGAGCATAATTTCACCGAAGCTAACAACAGTACTCATGACGAAATCCTACCCCAAGGGTTTACGCACGTCAAGAAATAACGCACAATTCGGGGACAGAGCTTTGCAGTAAACGGGAGTATTCATGAACACAGTGCTTGAAACCTTGTCAGAAACCGGCCTGGTTCCGGTTGTTACCATTGAGGATCCGTACAAAGCCGTCCCGCTGGCAAGGGCCCTTGCCGCAGGCGGACTCCCTTGTGTCGAAGTTGCGTTCCGTACCGCAGAGGCCTCTGAATCCATCCGGAGAATTGCGGCGGAAGTTCCGGGCATTACCGTGGGAGCGGGCACAGTGCTCTCGATCGCGCTCGCTGAAAAAGCACTGGATGCCGGAGCGCAGTTTGTCGTGACACCCGGTTTTAATCCCGCAGTTGTCGACTGGTGCCTTGCCGCGGGTCTCCCGATCATTCCCGGCGTCAACAATCCGACCGGTGTGGAGGCCGCGATGGAAAAAGGACTCTCCCGGCTCAAGTTCTTTCCGGCTGAAGTCTCGGGAGGAACCGGAATGCTCAAGGCCCTTTCAGGACCCTACCCGATGGTATCCTTCATGCCGACCGGTGGAATCGGTCCGGACAACCTCGCCGCATATCTGAAATTGAACAATGTCTTTGCCGTTGGCGGAAGCTGGATGGTTACCCGGGAACTCATTGACCGTGAAGACTGGAAGGGCATCACGGTCCTGGTAGAAGAAGCCGTGGCGAACGTACAAGCGCTACGTCGAAAAAACTGATTTTGCTAGCCAGAGGGCCCATTTTTCAGGTATACTGCAGGTACCATGGATATCGACCAG
>MWCL01000117.1 GCA_002070025.1 Spirochaetes bacterium ADurb.Bin215 | reverse complement strand
CAATTAATTCGAAAGGCTGATTCGATGCGAACTACTGCAAGTCAGAGTGCATAAAACCGACGTTGTCGGATTGAAGTATGGAATTGGTCAACCTCCCGGTTGACTTTTTATAGGAGCCGGTCAAGGGTGGTACCATTGCGTCGGTTCCGGAGAATGCGGACAAGATGTTCCGGGACTTGCAGCCCGATTTATCCGCCGCGTCCTGGGCTGTCCGTTTCGCAGCGAGCCAGAAGGGTGTGCTCATGGTTTTGAGCGGCATGTCCAATATTGAACAGCTTCGCGACAATATTTCGTACATGATCGATTTTGTACCGCTCAATGAAGCAGAACTGTCTGTTGTTCACCGCGCCGCCGGGATAATACATGAATCGGTTGAGATTCAATGTACTGCCTGCCGCTACTGCGTGGAAGGATGTCCGAAAAATATCGCGATACCTGAATATTTCTCGTTGTATAATGAAGAGAAGCGTTCAAATCCGGGTGGAGGATTCTCGGTTCAGCAATCATACTTCGCGAATTACGCCATGCTGAGGGGGAAGCCGTCTGATTGTATTGAATGCGGTGCGTGCGAGGATGCCTGCCCGCAGAAACTGCCGATAATTGAATTGTTGAAAAAAGTCTCGGGCGTTTTCGAGAAATAAAAAAAAGAAAGCCGGCTGACACTCTGTGTCGACCGGCTTTCAATTACCGTGCAATTACCTCAGGTTCTTCCTCGCTTACAATCCGTTCCTGATCAATCATTATCTGATCGTACCAGTGAATCTTGTAATCAAGACGGGCAAGACTTTTTTCAAGCGCTTCTATTTTTGCAGCGAGAATTGTACGCTGGTTTGCAAGTATGTTTTTCCGTATTTCTATTGTTCCATCTCCCTGTTTGCAGAGTTCAACGTAGTGTTGCAATACCTCTACGGGGAGGCCGGCGCTTCTCATCAGGGTAATGAACTCAATCCAGTTCTGGTCGTCTTCTGTGTAGTCGCGTACACCGCTTTTATTGCGGTGTACATAGGGAATGAGTCCGACTCGCTCATAGTATCTGAGTGTGTCCGGAGTTATATTGTATTTGTCACTCACTTCTGAAATCTTCATTGCTCGGCTCCTTCAACTGGTATGGTATGCCCGAGCGGTGCAACCCTTATTTCAAAAAGACAGCACTCGTCTCCCCCGATACGGGTCTTTTTTGTGACAACGGATACCGTTCCCGGTCCGAAGATATCCTGCCAGATGTAGAGAAGGCTCGCTTCCGAACATTCGCATAGCCGTGGAGAGGTAATCAGGCCTTCCTTTAAAAGATCACATCCGCACTCGGGATATTCAAGCTCGATTCTGTCGGAAAAAATAGTATATGAAAATCCTGAAAAAGAATCCTTGAGATATTCCAGCGCTTCAGAGATAGTTCTCCCTTCGGAGAAAGCTGTCCGGTACAAGGCGAGGGGATAGGAGTCTGAACATGCTTTCGCGCAATGCGTTAAAAAAGATGATCGTTCCGGTTCTGAAGCGGTATCGAGAAAATTGCTTACACCGCCAAACCAAAGTTTTATACAAGGGTCATTCGTGTTCATGAATACCGATACTTTCTGGAAATCTTAACTACTTTCTAGTTCCAGGTGTGCATTTTAAATAGTGAGTTGCCTGCCAAAATGTTGAAAAAGGTACGGATGTCCTCTTTAATCAGATTCCAAAACGGATGGGCCTTGTCATTTCTTTTTTTCATGTGAAAGCCTCCTGTTTATAGTATACCAGCATATACCGGAAAATCAATATTTAAAAACTAAATGCGTATTTGAAAGACGCTGATATACTCTCCTGAGATACCGGTATTTTCGGTTTTTGAATGCAAGAACGGCGATCGCTTCCCAGAGAAAAACCCATGAACCGATAGAAAGCCCTTCAAGAATTGTTCTGAAGAAAACGCGGTTAATGGGGTATCGTATGTTTTCCAGAGTAAAGGTTACAGCAATCAGTGAAAAAAATACAAGCAGGTATACAAGGGATTTCGTGATGTTTGCATTACTGTTCTTACGTATGATTTCCCGCTGGTACAGGAAATAATTACGTATTCCCTTTCGTGTACGCTCTTCAAGATCTGCATTTCTGAGTTCATTTTTGATGCGGAATTCTATCTTTATATTTCGTGATAGCGGTATATCAAAAGAACAGTCTTCGAGATAGTTGGTAACTCCCGGATGAATATCTCGTTTTCTGATCGGGTAGTTGTCGAGTGTGTTGAATATATCGGTATAATTGTTAACGGATAACCGCAATATGTAGCTTTGATCTGTCTCGTCAAAATCATAGAGCGTTTTGAGAATTGCCTTCACCGCTTGTTACTCCTTGGGTGTATCCAGTATAACCAGATCCGTGTACTCATACCGGTTATGTCCGGGAAGTGACTTCTTGTAGTTCCAGCACCGTAACGCGTCTTCCCGTGAACGATCCGGATTTGCCGCGAAAAAATCTCGTGTATACTAATTATACTGGAACTGAGATCCTATTTCCCGTTTAATCCCGGATTTCTTCTCAGCATCAATCCGCAGCCACTCTGCGATGGCTTGTTGATATGTTTTTCCTGCGTTCGCTTTCATCCAGTCCATGAACGGGACGTTGAACTTGAAGTGTCCGCCGATTTCTTTCTTGAAAAAAGATCGATGGCGTTCGTCGTTCCGGTATCCGGCCGGGATCAGGGAATCCGGCGAGAGAGGTGAGTCGCAAGTGGATTGTTGCAACACTTTTGTATTCTGCGGCCGCTTTTCAGGAACCGTTCCGTCCTTCAGAAAGGAGTGGATCCTCGCGGTCAGCTCATCTTTGCTTCCCGATGCGGGAAGTGCCTGTGTCCGGCAAAAATCTGAGAGTTCCTCCTTGAGCCAGTAGTATTCAAGAAAGAGGGAGGGATCAAGGTTGGTGTTCAATTCGGGGCGCATGAGGAATCCTTACAGATGTAACACATATTCACGGCAGTCATGTATTTGGTCGCAACAGGATCGGAGGCCCAGCAGGAAAAAAAATGTTCTGCGTCCGAAACGGCAAGCGGCCGTAATACAAGATTTTCAGTTTCAAGAATCGGGGTATTCATGTTATGCCTCCTGTTCTTCCCGATGCACTATGGCTGCGATTTCCGGATCCATGTATTCTTCCACATCGGTATACGGAATAAATACTTCAAACCCTCCCTGGGCGAAGGATCCAACCTGATACGGCGAAAAAAGAAAGGTAATCCCTGTTTTTGAAAGAGTGAAAGCTTGCAGGTCGGAGAAGGTCAGCTCTGTAACCATCCCGTCCGTTACGAAAAACGCTTCCTGTTCGGCAAGATCAGAGAGAATCGTTGCCGAAAGATACGCTTCTGCAGCACTATCGTTCCTGAACAATTGTTCAACAGTTATTAATTGCGCCCTGGTCTTGTCGCGTAAAAAATTAAGTGTCTGATACTGCCAGTTCCCGTGGGCACCACCGGTATATGCATAATACAGGAATTCAATACTGACGAAGTTCTCTCGTACGCAAACAAAGCGGAAGTCGCTCTGGATAGTAAAACCCGGATTGTAATCCGGGCCGTACATCAAATCGATATCGTCATAACACATCTCAGTGTCATCCACAATCTGCTTTTGTATTTCGTTGTTTATATCAGCATTATCAAAAAAGTATGGATAGCGTGCCGTTGTATTCAGGACGGGACTGATGTTGGTATCTTTTATGACCGCGACGGAGAAAAGCGTGAGGTCGAATGGTGCCTCTCCGGTTTCCAGTGTCCAGGTTCCGGAGAAATGTGTTCCGAACAGTTGTCCCCTGATTTTTCCGACCAGTGTTCCATTGCTGAATTCTGTCAGCTGAATATCTTCTCCGCCATCGTTGAATGTTCCGCGTATGTCTGTTTTCGTTTCAGAGTTTCTGATACAGGAACCGGTAATGGTATGTGTCTCTTTGATAATGAGGTGTAACAGTACTTCATCCGTTTCATTGATTGATCCATGAAGAAAGAGTTCGTGTATTCTTTCTGCCTCTTCGCGGATTTGTCCGAAAAGCAAAAACGGAAAAATTAAAGTGGATACAATGATGAGCAGCATTTTTTTCTTGTGCATGAACGATGTTCCTCTGGTTGTTTCAATACATTTTCTAGTAGTAGATTCTTTTTGCTATACACCATCAGGTGGAAATCTTCCTTTCCTTTTACTATTACTTCGCGAGGATCTTGATAATGTCTTTTTCGATTCTCATCGGTGTGGTTGCCGGGGCGTAACGCTTGTACGGTGTACCGGAAGGTGTAATCAGGAATTTGGTGAAATTCCATTTGATTGCTTTTCCCGTAAAGCCGCTTCTGGTATTCTTTTTCAGGTATGCGAAAACCGGGTGGGTGTCTTCGCCGTTCACCGCAATTTTCTCGCTGAGCAGGAAAGTTACCCCGAAATTTATTTTGCATGCTTCGGCCATGGTGTCGTTTGACTCAGGCTCCTGATTGGCGAATTGGTTCGAAGGAAATCCGATGACAACCAATCCGGAATCCTTGTACTTGTTGTGCAGTTCTTCAAGTTCTTCAAACTGGGGCGCGAGTCCGCACTTTGTCGCGGTATTCACAATTAAAACCGCTTGTCCCCTGAACTGGTTCATGGATACCGGATTTCCGCGGGAGTCATTAAAAGTCAGGTCAAAAAAGTCCATGGTCCCTCCTTATGGTATACATATCATTCTAGAGCTTGTCTTTTGAAAAAACAACAGACATGTATCTGGCTTCGGCGAAATCTTCTTCACGGATCCGGACGAGATTCTTCAAAATCTGGGAGAACGACGTTATACCATACTGCTTTCGCATGTGTTCAAGACCTTCTTCATAAATAAAAGTCTTTCGCAGGAGAACCCGCTTATATGGTCGGCTTTGTCCAAATGAAAGATTCTTCACACAGGTTCTCATGGCACTCAGCACCTTTTTGGTCATGATCGTTCTGCCGTGTGCGGACAAAAGATGATCAAATTCGTCTGATCGGGACGCGAGTTTATCAAGGCTTTTCGCATACGTGTCGAGATTTGTCGATTCCTTCAAACATATCCACACATGATTTGACAGACTGTCTCCGGTAAAGAGGTAGCGGTTCTTTATGTCAAGCAGACATATTGATCCCTGTGTATGCCCGGGGCAGGCGATGATCTCTATTCGTGTATCGCCCAGATCAATGATGTCGCCGTCATGAAGCGGTTTTATG
>MWCL01000116.1 GCA_002070025.1 Spirochaetes bacterium ADurb.Bin215 | reverse complement strand
TTCGCATTCTCAGCATGCGAACCCTACGCTGTAACACTCGATGAAACTGGTTCTGTTGAGCTGGATGATGTTGGTGCTGGAAACTATACCCTTAAGGGTAAAACCCTGGTCGGAACGGAGTATGAGAATATCAGAAAAACTGTAGAAACTACTATTACTAATGCTGGTGCTACCCCTCCTGTTACTACTACGTCAACGACCACTACTTACATTCCTTATTTGGAAAAAACCACTACAGTAACTTTTGCCGATGATGGTACCTACAGCACGTCCTATACCGAAGTTTACCTTGCTGCAGCTGATGGTGATTATCGCACCACAACAGATACTGATATAGACGGTCCTATCACTACTACTACCGAGACTACTTATAGTTTTAGTGATGCAGTTTATGTTGGACGTGCGAATAAAACCCGTAAGACAACGTCTGTAACCGGTACTTGGGAACTTGTAAAAAAACAGTATTCTACTGATGATTCCCAGACATACCATTACTATGTAACAACGCCATCTACCACAGAAACGACCACTAATTTCGTTCCCGATATTACATTTGATGCGGTTGCAACTCCCGAAAAGCCCAGCACCGAAAAGATTACTTATACAGTAGGTGGAAGTAATACTGTTACAACAACAAGTACTTCAGATCCTTCCTCTATTGACTACTGGTGGATCAGGGAAGATGCTGATGGTAATGATGTACTTAGTATTGAAGGTTACCTTTACACCGTTCAGCCTTAACAGTAAGATTCTTGCTTGATGCATGAACTGACGCCCCGGTTTTGGCCGGGGCGTTTTTTTTAACCTGGTATCCCGCATTGACGGAATTCCGTGGAGGCTTCATACTGTGGAGTACAGGAGAAGCCCCATGCCTCGCACCCACTTTTTTCCACTGCTTTTTTGCCTGTTCCTGATCCTTTTCCCGCTTACCGCGGAGATATCCGGTCCGGGGGAGGCTGGTCCCTGGTCTGCCGCAGACATACCTAATCCGACGGAAGCCGGAACCGGCTATGTAACCTCGATCGGTGGATATCTCACCGACGGGGAAACCGCGGGCATCAACGATCTGGTCCTGGGTATTGAGCGGGATACTTCCGTCGAGATTGCGGTGGTCGTCGTTCCCTCCCTTGCGAATGATATTTTTACAGAAGCACAGGCGCTCTTTGACCGCTGGGAAATCGGCAAGGCAGGCGTGGATAACGGCCTCTTGATCCTCGCCGCCATAGAGGACCGGAATATCCGGACGCATACCGGATACGGCATGGAAGGACTCTTTACCGACGCAGGCATCTCGGTCCTGCAGGAATCCATCATAGTTCCCGCGTTCCGGGAGGGTCGCTACGGGGACGGGCTTATCGCCTATGTAACGGAGATTGACCGCATAATTCGCGATCCCACGGCTGCCGCGGAACTCCGGGCGGCAGGGAATCTTCTCGATCAGGATCGGGCGAGAACGCGGACCCTGCGCGAGCGGTTTTCAAACTTTGGTGAAAACGCGCTGCCCTTTTTCATGTTTGGCGGAGCGGGATTTCTCATTCTCATAGGCGCGGTGGTTTCCTTTGTGAAAGAGCTCCGTGCCGTGCTCAAAAACAGACGTAAAAAATTTGCAACGTATTCAAGTATACAAACACTCGAACGCAAAGGACTCGGTAAACAGGGATTCTTCCTTCCCGTCTTTTTCTTTCCGTTCGGCGCGGTGTTTTTCTCAATCGGTCTCGCGATTGGCGGTTTTCTGGAAGCGCGGGAGATTGTATTCGCGGGCATTATTTTTCCGGTTGCCGGGCTTGTTCTTTCTCTCATCGGGATGCGCTGGAGCTCCATTGTTCGCAATGGCATTATCCGCCGGTGGCGCGAGTCTCCCAGGACCTGTCCGGAATGCGGCGGCGAAATGACCCGTCTTTCCGAAACGGACGACGACGCGTATCTCAAGCAGACACAGGTCCGGGAAGAGGAGTTGAAGTCGGTAGATTACGATGTGCATATCTGTTCTGCCTGCGGTACCACGATCACCGAGCAGTTCCGGGGCCGCAAGTACGCGGTATACTCCACGTGTCCAACCTGCAATGCGTTGGCAAGCCGGCAAACGAAGCGCGAAGTAGTCCGCAAACCAACGTATTCAAGTTCCGGCGAGGCGCTGGTGCATTTTGAGTGTCTTGCCTGCTCGGCGGTCTTTACCAAATCATCATCGATCCCCCGGCTCACCCGCTCGAGCAGTTCTTCCGGCAGTTCAGGCAGATCCTCGGGCAGCAGTTCGTCCTTCGGCGGCGGCTCTTCCGGCGGTGGCGGTTCAACGAGCAGCTGGTGAGCGGGAGCGAGATGTAAACAGGAAGATCCGGATACAATTAGACCTTATTTCAAAATGCGAACTTTCCTGTTGACATAAAGTTAGAAAACTAACTATTATATTTCTAACACTCAAAAGGAAGATTGCACATGAAGGAGATTTCCACTTTTTTATCAGTTTTTGAAGTATTCCTCAAAGTATTTTATACACACATCAATCCCATCATTAGCTTCAAAGCCTGGAAAGGATGCAAGTTGCGCGAGAATCACATCAAGATCCTGATGATTCTTACCATGGTAGGGGAAGCGACTCCCACGTTTCTCAGTAAAGCTCTGTATATTCAAAAGGGAAGTCTGACAACGCTCATCCGGTCTCTTGTCAACATGGACCTTATAGCGAAAGTAGTAAGCAAGGACAATGAACGTAGTTATAAATTGAAACTGACGAAAGAAGGAAAACGGTTTGTTGCACAGTCCGCGAAAGAGAATTTGGTGTTACTGTCGGAATTACTGGATTCCATGAGTGATGACGAAATGTGTTCGGTAATAACCGGGTTCAATACACTGAATAACTGTCTGGAAAGAAAATCCGGAACGACACTATAGGTGGAACAAACTATGAGGGATATCGAGTACGACAGCTTCGGACCATGGATATATGAGATTGACGAAACGCACACCATGCCGCCGGTTTTTCGGGATCATTACAACATTGCAGAGTGCCCGAAAATGCTCTTCAAAATACCAGTTAATGAGGAGCGGCGAAATCTGCGACCCGGTATGAATATGTACCGATTGGTCGTAGGGTTATACAAATCGTACATATACATCCTGGCTCTGAGTAATGGGCAAGTTTCAGAGACGAAAATTGCATATGACGACATTGAAGCAGTAGCAAATTCCATCGACTTACTGGAGGGTATTTTTACTCTTTATATTGGCACGGGAATGTATGAGATTGACTATAATGCCTCATCTGCGGAAATAATGAATAGAGTAGTCGCAATAGTCCGTGAGGAATTGAAAGGAACCGGACGTCCTGCGAATACTCCCATTGTGCGCTCCGACATTGTGGAGTTTGCTGACAACCTCTCTACTTTGTATAAAAACATGTTCATGGATATGAAAAAACACGAAAAAGTCATAACACCTGTGCTGTTTCAGAAGCGCGTCGACGTACAGTATCTGTCGAACATCATTCTGTATAAAGTAGTGAACTTCTTTCTACAATCAGAGCTGCTCTCTTCGATGTACATTTCTCTGGAAAAGGAACTGGTATTGATTTCCAGAGGTAATTGTTTTAATTACCGAAGATTCCCGGTGCACAAAAAAGCGGTTTACTACATTCCTTTCCAAACCATCAGAACGATTACCATAACAGATTCAAAAAAATATAGAAACATTTCCAGGGTCTCCATAGATATCGGTAACAATGTAATTGAATCCTTTGTTGAAAAGAATAACCGGGATTTAAATAATTTGATGAGTTTCGGGATAGTGTAAAATCACGCCCACGCAGGGCGTGTGCCGTTGGGGGCTACTCCAGGTTATGCTCTTCATAGTATTGCGTAAAGAAATCGATCATTTCAGTAAACTTTCTGTTCTGCGCGAAGCGTAATGGGTCGTAGTCTCCTCAGCCAATGAGATTGACGGTTACGTTCTTGAAATCAGTTCCCAATTCGACAAAGAGCGGTAGTAGATTCACTTTGTTCTCTCGCAACGCTAGCTGAACGGGCGTATCCTTTTGTCCAAATGATTCATTTAGGTTTTCACCGTTTTGTACCAGGATTCGTATGGCTTCAGGATTGTTCGCCAATACGGCAAGCTTGAGAGGAGAATCTTTGCTTGTGGTGCGATATATCTCGTAGTCTATGGGTATGGCATGAGTCATCAGTTCATTTATCAGATCGTTATTATGGAACACAATTGAATAATCCAATAAGGAATAGCCTTTATAATCAAGAACACCCAAAGAGAGGTCGTTTGCTGCACAATACGATTCTATCGTTTCATAGTCACTATCTTTGGCAAGATTCATCAGGTTTTCAATCTTTTCCAAATGCGTCAGTTCGTCCATGAGCGCAGGTAATTCCGGTGTTTCTTTTTTAATCAGCAGGACGTTCTTTCTATCAACCGTAACTGCTATTGGCGTGTGTTTTTATTTCGCAAAAAATAAAGCGTTTTTTTCTTGCTCTTTTTGCTCTCTATGTAATTCTTTTTAAAATAATCTTGTATGTCTCCATCAAATATATCGGTTGCCTGTGGCAGTGCAAAGACGACTTCGTTTGTTTCTGTTAGGCATGCCAATTCAATGGCGTATTGTACGGGAAACTCCAATTTCTGATCGGTAGTATTCGTGTACTCCAGGTCGACGCGAACGAAGATGTCCTTGCTATTGGTCGGTGCGTATTTTTTCCCGTCCAGTTTTATTGTCTTCATTTTGTCTTTATAGTTCGACGTGGTAATTGTAACAGATGCATCTAATGCTATTTCTTTGGCAGGTGGTTCCACTGCAATGAGCATGCAGTTGATAACTCCTAAAAATATAGTCAATCCCATAAATCTCTTCATCATGGTAATTCTCCTTGATGCCAGTATACCACAGGTTGTTTTGTTTCAAATATCCGGCATCTGTGTATCTTGTGTGATCGTAGAGGAAAAGATTGGGTAGCAGGGATGGTTTTTTACTAGAAAATTAAACTAAATATAAGGGAAAATACAGACTTTCCATTCAAGAGTGTCACCCAAATACATATTTCAAGATAAAAAAGTAATCGCCCTTTTATTGAGATATTTGATTTTTTAAATGACTGGTGATACACTGATTCCATGATATCCGAGGTATTTACAGGATAGCAGAATCACAAAAGGGTTATTTTATAGGAGGATCGTATGGTGTTGTGTTCGTTCCGGAAGAAGTTTTCATTGAGGACGTTACTCTTTCTCGGCTTGGCAGTAGCACTGCTTGTATCTTGTTCCGATT
>MWCL01000115.1 GCA_002070025.1 Spirochaetes bacterium ADurb.Bin215 | reverse complement strand
GACCGACTGAACTTCGCGGCACACCGCGACGCATCGGCCGCAGAGTATGCATTTGTTGTTGTCCCGCATGACGCCCCAGCCGATAAAGTCGGTCGGAACCGGCTTTTTAGTCTGCTGAAAGTGCTGTTCGGTTATGCCCATCTGCGCGGCAAGTGCCTGGAGCTCACAACTTTCGCTCCGCAGGCAGGTGGGACACTCGAACGGATGGTTCGCCAAAATGAGTTCGGTTACCGTCTTTCGCGCCCGCATGACCCGGGCGGTGGCCGTGTGAATTTTCATTCCGGAGGCAACCGTCTGTACACACGAACGCACCAGACTCTTGGCCCCTTCAACTTCAACCACACAAATACCGCAGGAAGCATTCGAGCTTACCTCCTCGAGATGGCAGAGTGTGGGGATTTTAATTCCGGCGCTCTTGCACGCGTTCAGTATCGTGGTTCCCGCGGGTACGGCAACCGTCCGGTTATCGATGGTTACTACAATCATGTTGTCACTGTTCATTGTTCTCTCCTAGCGCCACGGGCTTCTCGCGTTGTTCCGGACATCACAGCGCAAACACCGTGAAGCTTCCTGCAGGGCCTGCTCACCATTGTATCCGAGAGAGATCTCCTGGAAGTTCCCCCGCCGCTGGTCGGGCGGCACACAGCGAGACCGGTTCATTTTACCCTTTCCCGGTTCCTCCGGAATCTCGTTCCGGTAGGTAAAATCGGCGAAAAGACTTGAAAACACATCACGGGCCATGAGTTCACGGTCAACGGCCCGGGCGGTCTGTTTACCCATGCCCATCGCTTCGGCGGCTGTCGCCGGTCCTGAGACCGCATCCCCTATTGCCCAGACGGTTCCCTTGAGAATCCCTGAGAATCCGGATGTTTTAAGGCGCCCGTCCTTGTGAACCGGGAGTCCTTCCTTTGCCAGGAATGCCGAGTCCACGGTTTCGCCCACCGCTACAAACACATCGTCGCAGGGGATTTCCACCGTCCGGTCCGTCGCGATGGGACGGGGCCGTCCGGTTACATCGATCCCGCCGGATTTCATAACCCGGAACCGTACGGACCGGATACGTCCCTTGTCGCCGAGAATTTCCTCCGGGGACAGCATGTATTCAAAGCGAATGCCTTCCTGCTCGGCTCCCTCGAGTTCGAGACTGTTCGCCGGCAGATCCTTGCGGGACCGGCGATAGGCGACGGTAACCTCGCTGTCCAGCCGATACAGGGTACGAGCCACATCAATGGCCACATTTCCCCCGCCGATAACGAGCGTCCGGCGGCCGGGTTTTCCGGTTTTTCCGGAAGCGAAGGCTTCAAGCCATTCATATCCCCGGTGTACCCCGGCGAGGTTTTCTCCCGGAATACCCAACTCGCGCTCTCCATGAGCGCCAATGCCGACGAGAACCGCGTCATGCTGCGACGACAAATCCTTCAGGGTCATATCCCGCCCGATGCGCTTGTTGAACACAAACCGGACTCCGAGTTTTTTCCAGAGCTCCAGCTCCTTGTCGAGCACATCCTTCGGCAGCCTGTACGAGGGGATTCCATATCGGAGAATGCCGCCGGCCTTTCCATGAGCCTCATACACGGTTACCTCATGACCCAGACGCGCCAGATAGAACGACGCGGAAAGGCCCGCAGGCCCCGCGCCGACAATGGCAACCGTCCGGCCGGTCGCGGGTTTTTTCTCCTTGACCAGTTTGGTCCACACATCCTTTTCGCGTCCCATCTTGTACATGGTATCGGCGAGGTACCGGTGAATCTCGCCTTGAGCGACCGATTCGTCCAGGGTATCCCTGCGACAACGCATCTGGCAGTGGAAATGACAGATACGACCCATGGTTCCCGGAAGTGGATTGTCCCGGAGCGTCAGTTCAAACGCGTCCTCGATCCGTCCCTCCTGCAGAAGGGCGAGATAACCGGGAATGTTCATGTGGAGCGGGCAGGAGTTTTCGCACAACGCCTCGAAGAGGCTTTCACAAACCCCGGCCTCACAGCGTTTTTCGTCAATATGCATGAGATATTCATCGCGGAAATACTTGAGTGTGGTGAGTACCGGATTCGCCGCGGTTTGGCCCAGACCGCAAAGCGCCGAGTCTCGTACCGTGAGAGCAATACGTTCGAGATCGTCGAGATCTTCACGACGCGCCCGTCCTTCCGTAATGTCGGTGAGAATCCGGAGCATCTGGGAGAGTCCTTCCCGGCAGGGCGCGCACTTGCCGCAAGATTCGGCCGAGGTAAAACTGACAAAGTACCGGGCTACGTCCACCATGCAGTTTTCCTGGTCCATCACCACCATGCCGCCCGAACCCATGATCGCGCCGAGGGCGTTGAGGGATTCATAGTCCACGGGCGTTCCGAATTCGCCCGCCGGGATGCATCCTCCGGAAGGACCGCCGGTTTGAATGGCGCGAATTTTATTCAGGGCGCCGGCACCCTCCCCCATTCCATACACAATCTGGTTCAGGGGTGTCCCGAGCGGAAGTTCCACAAGGCCGGTGTTGTGAACCTTGCCGACCAGGGAAAAAACCTTGGTCCCCGGACTCTTTTCGGTACCGATTGATTTGAAGAGTTTCGGACCGGCGCTTACGATTACCGGAACATTGCTCCAGGTTTCCACATTATTTATGTTGGTGGGAAATCCGAGGTACCCCTTCTGGGCAGGAAACGGAGGACGGGGCACCGGACGGCCGGACTGCCCCTGGGCGCTCGCGATGAGCGCGGTTTCCTCACCGCAAACGAACGCGCCGGCGCCGCAGACCGACGTGAGGTCAAAGGAAAAATTGCTTCCCATGATATTCTTGCCCAAAAATCCGTGGCGTCGCGCATCGTCGAGCGCTTTCTGCAGCCGCTGTACCGCGAGCGGGTATTCCGCGCGGACATAAATGAATCCGCCCGTTGCCCCGGTCGCGTACGCGCCGAGAATCATGCCCTCAATGAGCATGTGCGGATCGCTTTCTATCGCATTGCGGTTCATGTAAGCGCCAGGATCGCCCTCGTCTGCATTGCACACGACGAATTTCTGTGCGCCTTCATTTTGCCGCATGAGTTTCCACTTGATGCCGGTCGGAAAACCGGCACCGCCGCGCCCCCGGAGGTTCGCTTCAGTTACGATATCAATAACATCTTCCGGATTGAGCTCTCCGACCGCACGGGCAAGCGCACGGTACCCCCCGATTGCGATATATTCCTCGATACTCTCGGGATCTATCATGCCCGAATCCCGGAGTATCCACTTTTCCTGTCCTTTAAAAAAGGGAATCTCGTTCCATTCGGGAACGTCCTCAAACCCCTCACCGAATACCGCGCTGCCGGTACGAAAATCCCACCGACTGATCTTCGCCCGCGCCTTACGTGAGAGCTTCAGGAGCGCTCCGGGGTCGGTCGCAGCAGTGATATACTTTTTCGCAGATTTCGCAGCAGCCTGCGTAAAAAGAAGAACCGGGTTTCCGGGCGTGTAGATCATGAGCAGAGGTTCTTCGGCGCAAAAACCGAAGCATCCGGTACGCTTTATATTCACTCCGGTTTCAGCAGCAGCTGTTTTCAGGGCTTCAAATAGCTCCATGGCACCGTTCCCGATACCGCAAGTACCAAGGCCTACAGAAATTTGCGCTTTCTTCGGCACGACACCGGCTAGTCCCTTTTTGGCGGATTTATCGAGCGTTGCGGCTGTCATTTTTTGCCTCCTTTGCGGAGGCCGTTAATCAGACTACAAAGCTGGCTGACGGTAACCCGTGAGTAGATGACGCCGTCTACTTCTACCACGGGCGCAAGCGCGCATTGCCCGAAACAGGCGACGACCCGCACAGTAAAAAGGCGGTCCGCGGTGGTAAACACGGTTTCCTCGTCTTCCCGGAAATCAGGAACTCCCATGAGCGCCATTGCTTCACGGAGAAGATTCAGCGAGCCGCGGGTATGACAGGCGGTTCCTCGACACACGGTTATGGTATGCTTTCCCTGGGGTGAAAGATTGAAGTAGGAATAGAAGGTTGCCACCGACCAGACACGGGACAGGGGAACACCGGTGACCTCAGAAACCATTGTAAGCGATTCTTCGCTCAAGTAACGACACTCGTCACTGTCCTGAACAGTTTCAAGAATGGTCAAGAGCGCGCCGGGCTGGTCCCGGTAGTGCTCATGAAGAGTTTTGATCCGCTTCCGGAGCGTTCCCGGAGAAGCGGCAAGTGTCTTTTGCATGATCAGCCTCCCAATATGCCCCGTTTCCGGTGTACGCAAGGCGGGAAGAACAGCTGACTGACCCTGATGTAAAGGGCTGTGCAAAATGCGGACAATAACGCCAAAATATTACGTTAAATCCTTATCTATAAGTAGTGCATGAAATCCGGGATAACGCAAGGGAATTTTGACGGATTCGTTCATTTCCGATTCATCATAAGAGTGGAATAATACGAGTTTTTAGACATTTTATTTTATTTTTTGACTGGCACAATTTATACTCTCAAAAGTGCATATGCACACAAGAGCAACGAACGAGAACGAGAAGGAGAAGAAACATGAGAAGAATGACGAGTATCGTGGCCCTGGGCCTGGCGGTTATCGCGCTGGGTATCGGATGCGTCTCGACGAATCCCTACATGGAGAAGGGAACCCCCGAATTCGCATCAGTTACCGAAAAGGTAATCGGAACCTGGAATGTAACCGAATTCCTCAAAGGCAACAAGGAAGTACTGGGACCAACGTTTGAAAGTGCACAACTTTCTCTCGATCCGGCAACCGGTGTGGCAACCTTCACCCTTACCATGAACAAGGACCTTATCAAGTCAAAACTTGCAGACTGGAAAAAGAACTATCCCGACCTCACTGTAACCAGGTACAACATCATTTCTACCGCTACCTGGCGTGTGGACAAAAAGGGCGAAACAATCTTTTTTGAACCGGTTGACTCGAACATCGACATTGCCGGATCCGGAAAAAACTTTGAAGGATTCTATGGATATGAGCGGACCAAGTTCGAAATGACCAAGACCGCCAAGGAGAATCTCGGCGGAGGTCTTGCCGGATTGCTTGCAGCCAAGGTTGTTGGAGATGCCACCGCGGAAGCCACCGGTACGGCCGACTACTTCGTACAGCCCACATGGGGCATCGGCTACTGGATCTTTGATCTGAGCGATAGCGGTTATGTTCTTGATACCAAGACCGGATCGAAGTTTACCCTGAGAAAATAACAAACTGCTATCAAAATTGTTGAAACCAAAACCAGATAAATAGCGATCATACAACAAGATGCCGGGCGACCCAACCGTTGCCCGGCTGACCTTTTTCGGGCACGACACCCGTCCGGAAGCACACCATC
>MWCL01000114.1 GCA_002070025.1 Spirochaetes bacterium ADurb.Bin215 | reverse complement strand
GCAGAGTTCATGCGCCTTCAACAGAAGGGTCCCGAGCTCCTTCATGAGCCGTCCGTTTTCGGCAAGGTATTTCCCTCGGATCTCTTCGGTCAGGGCGGCAAGCTCGGGTGAACCTTCCACATCGAACCGGTACAACCCCATCTGTTCGGCTTTTTCCAGGAGACGGTGAAACCGCGCCCAGAATACCGACGAATGGGAACGGGCGGAACGTAGTACACCGTCAGCTTCGCATTGCAGGTGGTGCGCGTACTCATGAATGGCCGTGTAAATAAGCTGCATCTCGTTTACAAAATTCTTGTTGTGAAGAAGAATTTCGTGGGTGTCCGGCTTGTACAAACCGTTCACCTTCTTGCTCTTTTTTCCGGTAAGCGTAACCGAAAACTCGAGCGACGTTTCTTCAATTGAAAGCAGCAGGTCTTTTATCTGATCCTGATTCATACATCATCCTTCCAGCAAGAGCGCGCCGGAAAGGGCCACGGCGAGCGCTGCCGTAGCCGCAGTTTCGGTGCGGAGTATTCTGCTTCCGAGCGAGCAGGGAGTAAATTCGTGTGCGTTGAACAGGGCGCGTTCCCGGCCGCTCCAGCCGCGTTCGCTCCCGATTGCGAGAACCAGCGGATTTCCGGTGCGTATACCGGAAAGATCCTGCCGGGAAAGCGGACAAGCTGCGGGATCAATATCGAGAAAAATCCGCACAGCGTTTCCGGTTCCGCAGAGCCGGAGCGCTTCGTCCACCGAAGCGGTTATAGTCAAATCGGGAAGGGCCGTTCCTCCAGCCTGAACACAGCCGTCGAGTATGTTTTTTTTCGCGATGTCCGGATCGGCAAGGCGCGATTCCCGGTAGGATTTTTCACCGAGATCCGTTCCCGCGAGCACTATTTCACCCGCGCCGAGACTCGCGAGATCACGCAGCAAACGCTTCAGCTGGATTGGCCGGGGGAAGCCGATTATCATCCGTACCGGATGCAGCGGCCGGAACGGCTCGGCGGCGTCAAAATCAAAGACAAGAACCGATTCATCACAGCGGGTAATGCGCGCGGTACCCGCAGGTCCGTTCACGCGCCCTGCGTAAAAACTGTCGCCTTCACCTTTTCCGAGGATTTTCGTTATGTGGCGGTACCGTTCGTCTGTGCTGAAAAAGCGGTCTTCCGAACTGAATAACACGATATTCATTACTCGAACAGTATACCAGAGCAGTTTGACTTTTCATACGGGGAGGGATACATTTTTAAGCATGAACACCACAACAATCGATCAGGCGGCGGATACCGTCGTTACACAGGTTCTTGCCCTTTCCAAAGACGAGCAGTTTCTCATTCTTACCAATCCCGACGGGGACGTCTACGAGATAAGCATGGCGCTCTACCGCGCGGCCCTCAATGCGGGCGCCGAGGCCACCGTGGTGATTCAGCCGCTAAAAACCCAGCTGAACTTCGCCAACCGCGCGGCCCTCGCGGCTTTTGGAAGCGAACCGGCCGTCTGTGCGTCGGTTTCCGCAAACAAGATGGGCAAAGACCGCGCTGCCATGGAGCACCCCTGGATATCGAAAACAGGTCAGAAAATTGATCATGTATTCCACTACCTCATGGACGAAAAGCGTACCTTGCGCGCCATCTGGACGCCGGGTATCACCGTGGACATGTTCTGCCGTACCGCGCCCATCGATTACACCCTTTTGCAAAAACGCTGCGCCGCGCTCTGCGAAGCCATACGGGGAGCCGAATCCATTCACGTTACCGCGCCCGGCGGCACCGACATTCTTGTTCCGGTAGCGGGGCGCGAACCCATGAGCGACGACGGCAACTTTACCGCCGGCGGCACCGGCGGCAACATCCCGGCCGGCGAAGTATATATCAGCCCGCTGCCCGGGAAAAGCGAAGGCGTCATCGTTTTCGACGGCTCCATCAGCCTCACCGGCGGAGACATGCTTGTGCGTGAGCCGGTACGGGTCGTCCTGAAAAACGGTTTTGTTACCGACATTACCGGCGGCCGCGAAGCCGACCTTCTCGCAGAATCAATCCGCGACGGCGAGGAAAAAGCGCTCGAGTTCAGCCGCGCGGGGAAACTTACCCCGGAAGAAGGTGAACGGTATCATAAAAACGCACGAGGGCTCGGGGAGCTCGGCATCGGGCTGAATCCCGCAGCGGAAATACGCGGAAACATGCTGGAAGACGAAAAAGCCTTTCATACCTGTCATTTCGCTATCGGCAGTAACTACGACCGCGACGCAGAAGCCATGATACATCTCGACTGTCTGGTAAAAAATCCGACCATAACCGTCCGCCATACGGATGGACGGGAGATCATTCTGGAAAAAGACGGTGAACTTGCTTCCCCGTTCAAGGGGGAATAATGGAAAAATCGGCACAGAGCCTGGTGGAAGCCCAGCGGACATTCTTTAACTCGGGGGCGACGCGCCCAATCGCGTTCCGCAGGGCAATGCTCAAGAAACTGAAATCCGCGATCCTGAGCCGGGAAAAAGACATTCTCGACGCGGTGCACCGGGACTTGGGAAAGAGCGATTTCGAGGCCTTTACCACGGAAATCGTCCTGGTCCTGCGCGAAATCGACACCATGCTCAAGAATCTCGGCAAGTGGACAAAACCCCGGCGCCGTTCAGCCGGTCTTTTCAATTTTCCCGGCAAGACACGGGTGTATCACGATCCCCACGGCGTCTGCCTGGTCATGTCGCCCTGGAACTACCCGTTTCAGCTCACCATCATGCCCCTGGTCGGCGCTATCGCCGGCGGAAACACCGTGATCGTCAAACCGTCTGCCTACTCACCGGCAACACAGGACTGTATTGCGGACATGATCACGGAAACCTTTGACCCGTCCTATATTACCGTGGTTACCGGCGGACGTGATGCCAACCAGAACCTCCTCGAACAGAAATTTGACTACATCTTCTTTACCGGTGGAATACAAGTCGGATCCCTTGTCATGACACAGGCCGCAAAGCACCTCACCCCGGTTACCCTTGAACTCGGCGGGAAGAGCCCCTGCATAATCGCTCCGGACGCCGATATTGACCGTGCGGCAAAACGGGCCGCGTGGGGCAAGTGCATTAACGCCGGACAGACCTGCGTGGCCCCGGATCACTTTCTGGTACACCGGAGCGTACGGGATGTCTTTGTGGAAAAGATGCGCTCATATATCGAGAAATTCTATGGCATTGAACCCCATGCAAATCCGGAGTTTCCCAACATCATCAATAAAAAACATTTCGAGCGGCTATCCGCGCTTATAACCAGTGCCCAAAAGGATGGAGCAACGCTCGTTTCCGGCGGACGAACCGTACCGGAAACCCTCAAAATTGAGCCGTCCATTTTTACCGGTGTTACCCGCGAGAATCCGCTCATGCAGGAAGAACTCTTCGGTCCGATTATTCCAGTTCTTGAATGGGAGTCGGAAGACGACCTTGTTGCCGCGCTTCTTGCCGAACCGCGCCCGCTCGCCTTGTATGTGTTTACCCGTAACCGCTCGTTCAGCGGCCGCCTCATGCGCCTCATTCCCTTCGGGGGCGGTTGCATCAACGACACCGTGATGCACCTCGCCTCGCACTCCCTTCCCTTCGGCGGAACGGGAACAAGCGGGATGGGCGCGTATCACGGCAAGGCAAGTTTCAACACATTTACCCGGGAGAAATCTGTGGTCGAAAAGGGATTTTTGGTGGATGTTCCGCTGCGGTATGCGCCGTTTGCCGGGAAATACCGACTGTTCAGGAGATTTTTATAGACTGCTATCAAAATTGTTGAAAAAATTCCCCGTCAACAGCAGGCCCAGCCCTTCCGGTCTATGCCCTCGATCCAGCGCCGGGCCCAGAGACGGGCTCCCGCCAGGTCATGATCCTTCCAGTTTCCGCACATAACGGGGTCAACGCCGGGAACATCTTCCGAATCGGGCCAGGCGGCTACTTTTACCAGCACGTTGCGGAGTTTCTCCGCGACAAACGATTCTTCCGGAGTTCCGAACAGGGCCAGATAAAATCCCGTCCGGCAGCCCATGGGAGACAGATCGATAACACCTTCGAGTTCGTCGCGGATGTATTCCGCCATGAGGTGCTCGAGTGTGTGCATGGCGCCGGTTTCCATAACCTCACTGTTCGGCTGGCAAAACCGGACATCGAACTTGGTTACGATATCGCCGGCAGGACCGGCTTTTTTGACCGCAAGACGGACATAGGGTGCCCGGACCTTGGTGTGGTCAAGGCTGAAACTTTCAACATTTCTTGCTTCTTTCATCTGGGGCCTCCCGGGGCGTTCTGTATGTTTTATCTGCAGCTGCTACCAATTCTGTTGGCTATGTATCCAAAAGAGCGAGCATTTCAACAATCAGCATGGCACTCATTACGGAAACCTTCTCGGAGTATTCGTCGTAGGTAGAATCGGCCGAGTTGTCCGCGAGATCGCTAATGCTTCTCAGGATCACAAAGGGAATCCCGAAGGTTGCGCATACCTGGGCAATGGCCGCACCCTCCATTTCTACGCAGGCGGGGAAAAAGCGTTCAACAATTTCCGCCCGCAGGGAGTTCTCTGCGACAAAAACGTCCCCGGTCGCGATACGTCCCTCATATATCGAAGGTGTCGGGGCTCCCCCGGGGAAATTGGCAAGGACACGCTCAAATCCTTTTTTTGCAACTTCCCGGAGATCGGGATCCGCGACAAAAAAGGGTGAATTGAATCCGGGAATACAGGCAGGTTCGTAGCCGAACGGCGTCACATTAAAATCGTGTTGAACCGCTTCTGTCGAGACGACTATGTCAAAGAGTGAAAGCCGGCTGTCCAGTGCGCCGGCCGCTCCGGTATTGATGATACGGGTTACTCCGAACTCGGATATAAGTATCTGGGCGCACATGGCGGCATGCACTTTTCCTACACCGCAACGGCACACAACGACCGCGTTATTGCGGATTTCGCCTTCAGTAAATTCCATGCTTCCGCGGCGCGTTTCTGTAACTTTTTTTCCGGAATGGCGCAATTCCTGCAGCAAAAACTGTATTTCTTCCGGCAGTGCGCCGATTATGCCTGTTTTCATGGTGATCCTCCAGTAATCCGCCCGTCTTTAGTTCTTTATCCTACATATTCCCGAACATCGTCAATGAGCCGGGCCAGATCATCGCGAATTCCAGGGTACAGTTCCGCGGCCACCGCATCTTTCTCATGGAGAATTGCCTGTTCCAGTTCCCGAAACCGTGCCGACAACTCTGTTCCGCCGATATTTCCAACCACACTGATTAGCGAGTGAGCCGCAGTCCGGTAGGCGGAGCGATCGCTGCCGTCATGGGTTTTTTCAAGAGCATCAAGGAGCTTCGGGGATGAACGGGCAAACACCTTGAGAATGATCGCCAGGTTTTTTTCGGAGCCGGTATATTCAACCGCCTTTTCACGATCCAGGGACGGAATCCAGGG
>MWCL01000113.1 GCA_002070025.1 Spirochaetes bacterium ADurb.Bin215 | reverse complement strand
GGCTACTGTCCGGGCAAAGTCCCTGCGGAAAGATCGCGGTAAAGGTTGATCCCTTGCCGGTATCACTCTCAAGCGAGAGGGTTCCACCCATCAAATTGACCAGGCCGCGGCAAATTGCCAGTCCGAGTCCGCTGCCTTCCACCGAATGGACCGTTGTGTTGTCCACGCGGCTGAATTCCTTGAAAAGTTCCGCCTGTTTGATCTTCGGTATTCCGATGCCGGTATCCATGACAGAAAGATGTACCATGCTAGTCTCACCCACACGGGACGCGGATAGTTCAAGAACAACCCCGCCCTCTCCGGTGAACTTTACGGCGTTTCCCAAAAGGTTAATGAGCAGCTGCTTTATTCGTATGGTATCCCCCACAAGAACCGAGGGGACGTCGGGATCAATGGTTACCGTAAAGGAGAGTTCTTTTTCGTTCATGCGCACACTGATCAAATTGATAACATCCTGCAGAAGGTCCATTACCTTGTACGGCTCGTTAACAAGGGTCATTTTTTTCGCTTCAATGCGGGAGAAATCGAGGATATCGTTTATTACCGAAAGCAGCAGCGAGGCAGACGAACGTACCTGGGCCACATAGTTCCGCTGAAGCGGAGTCAGGGAGGTACGGGAAAGAAGTTCATTAATTCCAAGAACGGCATTCATGGGCGTACGCAGCTCATGGGTCATATTGGCAAGGAACGCGGCTTTAGCCCGCATCGCGGATTCCGCCTGTTCCCGGGCCGTCACCAGGTCGGTGGTATTCGTAGCGATACTGAGAAACCCGAAATTCTCATCCTGATAGTTCAGTTCGTTGGTCCGATAATTGAGAACCGTTGTTCCCTCCGGCGTATCGATGTACAAGGTTTGCGGACCGGTTTGTATGTCGGCCAGACTGTCCCCTGAAAAAAGTTCCGTCATTTTCTTGCGCATTTCCCCGGTATTCTCAAAGAGTTGTTCCCAGGGACGATTTACCAGGGAGCGCCAGGAGTCGAATCCAAGCGCTTCAACCAGCGTACGCGATACATAGTCAATAGTACCCTTCGGATTGACGATCGAAATGATATCAGTCGTGGAATCCATGAGGGATTCGAGTATGGCCTTGGGCTTGATTTCATCGGTTATGTCAAACAGGGTCAGAATGTATCCGAAGGTCCAGGCGGCGGCACGAATTACGCGCAAATCGGCCTGTTGCCAGCGAATTCCGCTTTCTGAACTCTCAATCTTGACCGTTTCCCGGATCGGCAGGTCCGACAGGATGAGACGTTCAAGCATCCGCTCGGTTGCGTCAACGTTAACCGTCTTCAATTCCCGAAGCGAGTGTCCGGTCATGGCCCGCCAGGACGCAAAGCCGTTATCCCGCGCGACTGCCTCGCTGGCAAAAAGGATGCGCAGGTCCCGGTCAAATACGAGCACTGTCCCCGGTATCGAAACCAGCAGTGCGTCCAGAATATTTTTTTGCGCGTACAGTTCGGTTACATTGTTAAGAAAGAATGCTTTGGACGTGAGCGTCGATTCAGCACAGATCGGCTTCGCACGGACAGAAATCCATTCATAGCCGGTGAACCCCAGCCGCGCGACAGGAAAGACTTCCTCAACGGAGGCTCCGCCAGCAAGGGTCTGGGTCCAGCGCTTCATCAGAAGCAACAACACCGGATCCGTTATCAGTTTGAAGATTGACTTTCCCGGAGCATTGTCCGGAGTATCAATACCAAGATACTCGCAGGCGGATACACTGATCTTTAACACACAGTTATCGGGATCGAGGAAAATAACCATAGTCGGGGTCATTCCCAGCACCATGTCTGTGGTTATGGCGTCCGGACTGTACTTTTGCCCATCAGGATGTGAATCCATAGATACAATAGTATACCATTTCATAAATTTTATATCAAATTTTATACACCTTTTTCTTAATTTCTGTTAAAATATCTCAATTATGACAAGTTTTTGCGACGACTTTGTGCTGCACGAAATTCTGGAAAATGAAAAAATATGCATGTTTTTTCAGCCGATCGTCAGTCTTAAAACCGGTGAAATATTTGCGTACGAAGCGCTTGTCCGCGGGATCCGCGACAACTCGACCATTCTCATCTCACCCTACGAGCTTTTTGAAAAAGCCGAGCTTGAAACCATATCACTCGAATTCGACCGTCTGTGCCGTAAGAAAGCCCTGGAATCGTTCCGTCATTTTCACAGCGAATCCTCGTCCATGATGTTCATGAACATCAATACCTCGGTTATCAGCCCGGAAAATCCCGAACGCCCCATCATCAATGTCATTACAAACCAGATGGGCTTTGATCCGCAGCATATCGGCCTGGAACTCATTGAATCACGGGCGTTCTCTTCCACGGAACTTATCGAATTTGTATCCCATTACCGGGAGGCGGGATTCCTTATCATAGTTGACGACTTCGGCTGTGAACATTCCAATATTGACCGCCTTATACAGATCCATCCCGATGTTATAAAAGTTGACCGGAGTATCATTTGCGACATTGAAAAAGATCCGTACCGACAATCCATTCTCAAGTCGATTCATTCTCTCGCCCAAATGACCGGCGCGCTCTGTCTTGCCGAGGGCGTTGAAACGCTTGAAGAGATCCGCACCTGTCACCTGCTCGGAGTCGACCTTTTTCAGGGTTTTGCGGTGGCGTGTCCGGCACCGGATCTTCCGGAACTGGAGAAAAGAACCCGCGCGCGGATTGCGGAGCTTCAGACGGAAATGAAGCAATCTACCCTTGATTCTCTCAGAATCCGCCGGCGCCTGACGGGGGACATCAACGTCCTCGCGGACTGGCTCATACGCCAAATAGATCCGGAAAAATTCGATTGCCTGAATCTGGTTTTCCAGGAGTTCATGGCAATGAACAACGAGATTGAGTGTATCTATCTTCTTGATGACCAGGGAGTCCAAATTTCCGACAGCATATCCTCTCCCGATGTGCTTCGTCATGTGCGTCCGGGAATATTCGCGCCGGCAGCCAAGGGAACCAGCCATACGTTCAAACCCTATTACACCTGTTTTGAGGCGTTGCGGGTAAAACGCTATCTGACCGATGTATATCTGTCGCTCGCTTCCGGCAACCTGTGCCGGACATTCTCGGTACAGATAGATAATAACCGGGGTTCTTTCATCATCCTGTGTATTGATTTCCTTGAAGAAAGAACCGCCTGTTCATGATCCCTTGAATTGTAACATTTTGTTAATTTTAGCACAATTTTGCATTAAACCGCATTATATGCGACAAAACCCTTGATTTTTCCGGAACAATTTACTATATTCTTAATCGTGATACAAATACTAAATGTAACAGCGTAAGGACCAGCCGTTTTCCTCCTCCTTTCGGCTGGTCTTTTTTTGTTCATATTGCAGAAACCGGCATTTCGGTATACTCTCTAACCCATGAACCAGCAGACAGTTACCCTTACCATCACCTGTTCCGACCAGACCGGACTCATCTCCGCCATTACCGGCTGTATCGCGGAATCGGGTGGAAACATCCTGAACCTTGCACAACACACCGCCACCGACATTGATATGTTTTTTTGCCGCATTTCCTTTGCGGTGGGAGCCGATTTCAAGAACACCAATTTCACCAGCCGCTTTGAACCGATAGCCGAGAAATTCTCAATGGACTGGAAACTGTTCAACAACTCCGAGAAAAAACGCGTTGCCCTTCTGGTATCCAAGACCAGCCATTGTTTGTATGAGATTTTATTAAAGCATGCCGACGGAGAACTGGATTGTGAAATTCCGGTCATTATTTCCAACCATCCCGATCTGGCCCATATCGCAACCGCCTTTCACATACCCTTTTATCAGGTTGATACCGGGAAGGGAAAAGAAGCCTATGAAGCGGATCTTCAGGGAATACTGGAAAAGTACAAAACCGATCTCGTTGTTCTTGCACGCTACATGCAGGTTATGAGCGGACAATTCTGCAAACGCTGGGAAGGCCGCATTATCAACATTCACCACGGATTTCTACCGGCATTCAAGGGAGCCCGCCCCTATCATCAGGCATGGCAAAAAGGCGTTAAAATAATCGGTGCCACCGGACACTTCGCAACCGAAGATCTGGACCAGGGCCCGATAATCTTCCAGGACGTAATTCCGGTCGCAGATACCTGTTCAGTGGACGAGTTCATCAGAATGGGAAAAGATGTCGAACGCCGCGTTCTCGTTGAAGCGGTTCGAAGGTACCTCCGCCACAGCATCTTCCTGCACGACGGTCGTACCTTCGTTATTGAATAGACTCAGATAATCGTTTCAAGAACCGTTACGATGTCGCTGTCGTACAATCCGGGCTTTTTACGCAGTTCCTCAACAGCAGATTCCTTGTCATATATCTCACGGTAATTACGACGGGAAATCAGGGCAATGTACGATTCGGCAATGCGCAACACCCGTGCAATATAGGGAATACGGTTTTCCGAAAGACCTTCCGGGTACCCCGATCCGTCCATATTTTCATGGTGCATGAGAACTCCGTCCGCGAAGATGGACATGTATTTCTCGGGCACAAAGGAAAGCTGGGCAAGCCCCTGTTTTACGTGATTTCGTATTTCGAAAATTTCGTCTTCGGTGAGATTGTCCTTGCCGAAAAGGCTTTTGTTTACCTCGAGAAAACCTACATCGTATACCTGGGCTACGTTGAAAAAGAGCATTGACTCAAAATGTCCAAGTCCCATTTCCTGGGAAATCTTGAATACCATTTCGGCAACATTCTTCGCATTATTTTTTCTGCCGGTGGCCTGATCAATTTCCAGACCGATTTCACGACATTTCCGCGTAAGCTCGTCGAATTCCGCCTGATCCGCTGCTGTTTCGGGCGCGGGAGGCAACCCGGTCGAAACAGAGGCATTTCCAATCATACGCAACGGGGACTCGGTGCCATACGACGGAGGAAGGGCTTCTATGCCCGAAGCGACGGGCGGTAAGCGGGATAGCTGGGAAACAACCTTGAGCGTTTCAACGAACTTTTCATGCTGTGTTTTCGCGCTCTTCATGTTGACAACCAGGTTTATGATAACCACAACAAAGACTATGAAAAGAACCGCCCCAATGACAATGGCGACAAGAAGAAAAACGCGGGTTGTTTCTCCGGTAGCCTCGCTCGCCTGGCGAAACGCACGATCAAAGGCATCCTGCTGGGTTTCCGCGAGTTCTTTACGAATTTTCTCCTGTTCTTGCCGGTTCCGCTCTTCTGCTTCCTGACGGGCTTTTTCCATCTCAAGCTGGAGCTGGAGTGTATTGTGGAGTACGGGATTGTTCGACGGATAAGACTCATCACGTGCGGCAACCGGGGCGTTAATATCCGTTCCCCAGGCAATATCCTGTGCTTCCTGGGTATTGATCACCTTCACCAGACGGTTGATCCGTTCCGTAGAGAGATAGGGAAATTCTATCAGCTTTTCCTTTACCTGATTGAACGCCGCGGTATTCTTGGTATCCTTTATCTGTTC
>MWCL01000112.1 GCA_002070025.1 Spirochaetes bacterium ADurb.Bin215 | reverse complement strand
GACATTCGTTTTTATGAACGCTTCAGGCCCAACGATTGAACGGTCAACATGGCTTTCCGCAGCAAAGTGGATAACCGTATCAATATCGTACTTCTCAAAAATGCCTTCTACCCGGGAGGGATCAGTAATATCGCCATGCTCAAAAAAATACCGGGAACCCCCGAACTCCGCATCCACATCCGAAAGACTCGCCGCGTTCCCCGCGTACGTGAGCGCGTCCAGATTGATTATGCGACCCGTGAAACCCGGCGTCTTTTGTAAAAGCACATGAATGAAATTACAGCCGATAAACCCGGCCCCGCCGGTAACCAGAATGTTTTTAAGAGACCGCATTAATACTTCCCCTTACTTGCTTTTATTTTAAGATACTGTGACAAACTCTCTTTCCAACCGGGAACATCCCGGGCGAGAACGGACGAAATTTTCGACTTGTCCAGCACGGAATACGGCGGACGACGCACTTTCGCCGGGAACTCGGCGCTGGAACACGGGAGTATGGTAACATTCCGCCCAGAATCCAGAATACCGAATCGCTTCCCGAGAGAAAAAATCTCCCGTGCAAAATCGAACCAGGAAATTTCTCCCCCGTTCGAATAATGATAGATACCAAAAGGAACTGATGTACCAGCCCCACTCAAAACGATAAAATCTGCCACAATACCGGCAAGATCACGCGCCCAGGTGGGAGAACCGAACTGATCGTTCACCACCCTGAGCTCATCCCGCTCGCCCATGAGACGGAGCATCGTATGCACAAAGTTGTTCCCGTGTTGACCATAGAGCCAGGCGGTTCGGATAATCCAGGACTCCGGATTTTCCTGTAATACAAAAACTTCGCCGTCGCGCTTGGTGAGCCCGTAGACCCCGGTCGGGTCCGTGGGATCATCCTCGCGATACGGACGCGTTCCGTTCCCGTTAAAGACATAATCGGTTGAAATATGAACCAGACGGGCCCCTGCCCTGTTCGCGGCCCGCGCGATGTTTCCCGCCCCGTCGGCGTTGAGCGCCCGGCAAAGCTCCCGGTCGTCTTCCGCCTTGTCCACCGCGGTATAGGCCGCGCAGTTTACGATGTATTCAGGCTTGTATTCGGCGGCGAACGCGTTGAGCGCGTCCTGACTGGTAATATCAACCTCGCGGTCCGTTCCGGTGACCGAAATACCGCGCGAGGCAAAAAGTTCGGAAAGCTCCGTTCCGAGCATTCCCCTGTTGCCGATAATCCAGACCTTGGGCTGCGTCATTTCACGAAATCCTTGAGGCCGGGATGTTTGGTGTCCTTATCGGAGAGGAGCGGAGCCATACCGATATCGGGCCAGGCAATGCCGATATCCGGATCATTCCACATCAGGCCGCCCTCGTCTTCAGGATGGTAAAAATCCGTACACTTGTACGCGAAGACCGCCGTATCGCTCACGACAAGAAAGCCGTGGGCGAATCCTGCGGGAATGAAAAACTGGTTTTGCTTCTCCGAAGAAAGCAGTACGCCGTGCCACTTCCCGAAGGTTTTCGAGTTTTTGCGGAGATCCACCGCGACATCGAAGACCTCTCCGGAAATGGCGCGAACCAGCTTCCCCTGGGGATGCGTTTTCTGGAAATGCAGACCGCGCAAGACCCCTTTTGTGGACAGGGACTGATTATCCTGTACAAACCGGATGTTCAATCCGGCTTCCCGAAAGTCCCGCTCGGACCAGGTTTCAAGGAAGTATCCCCGGGAATCCCCGAAGACTTTCGGCTGTATCTCGAACAAGCCCTCTATTGAACACTGCGTAATTGAAAAAGGCATGATTACATATTCTCCGCGATATAGTTCAAGTACTGGCCGTATTCGGTCTTGTATCCGGCGGCAAGCTTCATCAGTTCTTCTTTCCTGATCCAGCCGTTCCGGTAGGCTATTTCCTCGATGCAGGACACATACATGCCCTGCCGCTTCTGGATCGTCGCGATATAGTTTGACGCCTCGAGAAGGTTGTCGTAGGTGCCCGTATCGAGCCAGGCCAGGCCGCGGCCGAGCACTTCCACCGACAAATTCCCCGCGTCAAGATACGTATTGTTCACCGTGGTAATCTCTATCTCGCCCCGGGCGGAAGGCTTCGTGTTCGCGGCATACGCTACTACCCGGTTGTCGTAAAAATACAAACCCGGAACCGCGTAGTGCGACTTCGGCTTTGCCGGCTTTTCCTCGATGGAGAGCGCCTTGCCGTTTTCGTCGAATTCCACGACCCCGTAGGACACCGGATCCTTTACATAATACCCGAAAATCGTCGCGCCGCCCGAAGACTCCACGCGGGAAACCGCGCTTTTGAGCGTTTGCGTAAACCCCTGCCCGTAAAACACATTGTCGCCCAGAACGAGCGCGCAGGAATCCGTTCCGATAAAATCTTTACCAATTATAAACGCTTCCGCCAGCCCGCGCGGAGCTTCCTGTACCGCGTACTCGAACTTCATGCCGAGCCAGCTGCCCGAACCAAAGAGCTCGCGGAAAAACGGCAAATCGCGCGGCGTGGAAATGATGAGCACCTCGCGAATTCCCGCCAGCATGAGCACGGACAACGGATAGTAGATCATCGGCTTGTCGTATAAAGGAAGAATCTGCTTTGAAACCGCTTTCGTAATGGGATAGAGCCGAGTCCCCGACCCGCCTGCAAGAATAATGCCTTTCATAAACACCAACCTGTTATATGATACACTGAACCCCGCTACCGGGAAAAATCAAACTCGAACGCCGGAACAACATGAATCGTCTTACCGTCAACCAGAATGGTATCAGTGGAATCGAGCGTCAGGATGAACCCCTCGACCTGATGGAAAAAATCAAGCGCGGAAACAAGACCCGAAACCTCACGCGACTCATTGTCTGCGGATACACTCAAACAAACCTGCACACAAAGCGGAGAAGCACCATGAGGATGAACAACGAAGTCGCACTCCCCCGCACCCTCGTTAAAATAAAAAATATCTTTTGTATGCCGCCTGAACTCCATAAACACAAAACACTCAAGAAGCGACCCTCGATCCGGCGAAAAAGACAAAGAACCGGACCTGACCAGACCCGGATCGATAACATACAATTTTTTTGGCGACAACGACTGAGCCTTGACAGACCAGGAAAACCGGGAAACAAGCTGAATCAGATACGAAGACTCAAAATGCGAAAAATACACAAGAATCGTGGAAGGCGACTTGAGACCAATGACCGGCGCGAGCTTGCTTGGCGAAACCAGATGCGCCGAACTGGACAACAACAACGAAAAAAGCCGCTGTAAAGAAGCAACATCACGAATACCATGACGCACCGCAATATCCCGATAGAGGATATCGGACAACAACTGGGCAAGAATATCGTCATTACCCGTCTTGAGATACTCCGGAAAACCACCCGAAACCAGATACGACTCAAGCGAAGAACGATTCCGTTCTTCCCCGCGGAAAGAACAATACTCCGAAAAAGAAAACGGAAACAATTCATACGAAAGATGCCGACCCGTAAGCCGGGAACCGAGCTCCCCGCTCAACAAAGACGCATTCGACCCGGTAATGACAACCTGAAACCCTTCATCGAGCTTTTGCCGAATATACAGTTCCCAGTCCGGTGCAGACTGAATTTCGTCAAAAAAAAGCAGAGAAGACGACGACGCAGCTATCAGGGAATCCAGCAGCGCATAGTCGGCACGAGAAAAACCCGACAACCGGAGATCGTCAAAGTTCAGATAAAAAAAGGACTTCCCGGAACGCTGCACAAACTGATGAAGAATCGTACTCTTTCCGCACCGCCTGATACCGGACACAATCAGGGCATGGCTTATTCCATTAGTAATGGAATATATATTTCGTTAGTAATGGAATAACTACTCTTCACTCCACGCAACCTCGACGTTCATGCTGAACGGAGCAAGTCACTCAAAATTCCCTGCATAACGGAAAGCATAACATCCCAATAACCGGTCTGGGCAGTTATTACCGAACTTGCCGATGCCGGAAGAAACCTTGCTATTTCAAAAGAATAATCGGCAAAACCCGATCTGAGGCTCTCGATCCGGTCCTCAAAAAGATGATTGAACTCGACCGGAGATACATGACGATCCGCGAGCTTGAGCGATACAAGAGCATAATTCGGGACGACGCCATGCTGGATCAACCAGAGAATGTCCCACAAGTCCCGGTTCTTTACCCGGTTTGGCCTGAGTGCCAGGGCGACGATCTTGTCGGCGAGAATCTCTTCCCGGCTTTCCGCGTACAGAATCAGACCGTCCGTCCCCATGTCGACACGGTAATGATTTAGAATCATCGAAGGCTTCCGGTCATGACTATCTACGGCACAAATATCAATATTGATCCGTTGGGCCGGAAGGTGCGGTGTCTCCGGACGAGTCACTACCTTGAGCTTCCAGGTGTCAACATTGCCGGTTTCCCGAACCGGATCCGAAACAATTACCTCAAGCCCATACTTACCTTTCAACCCGTCAATGAGCGACTGCCCCAACGAAGACAGGGTCGAACGATCAAAAGCCCTGCCGCCGGTGAAGTCGAGATCCTCACTCAACCGCACAGAACCGTAACAATCACGAAGACAGGTTCCTCCGATAAACGTTAGTCCATCCAGTAATCCCGCGACCGACATTTCCCTTAGAATATCCCGATGAAGGATTTCCTTCTCGACGACGGGACGCAATGCCGAAAGCGAGGGTTGGGACGCAAGGGCCGAATCGACCAGAGAATCAAAGAGATTCATCGACAGCCTCCCGATCCACAAGATCCATCGAACGCCTGCAAGACCTCATGTCCCGCATCGCAAGAGAAACGGAAGCCCGCCAGAGACGACAGCGACCGTCATAGACAAGATCCGGCGCAAGCTGCACGGGCGTCTTGCCGGTATGGACAAACTCGATCGTCCCCCACTTCCCGCAAGAAATCTTTCCGGAGCGACCGCCGCTCATCAGGGTAAGCCATTGAATCGGCATCTGCGATATGACGCCCGCATCACTCAACGCGGATTCAAGACTGATATAGTTGAACGTGCCCGCACGCAACTTTGACGCCGTATGACACAACAAAAGACCGTGAGGGGGCGAAAGGCGGGGATACCGGTAGATACCCCGGCATACCGGATCGAGCAAACCGTCCGAAACCGAACGGGAAATAAGCATCTTCAACGCAGCCGGAGACAACTCGGGAAAGACGGGCGCAAAGTCCGCCTTTCCAAAGAGATACTGATCCTCGTTTGCCAGGCTTTCAAGCAGATGGCGTAACTTCTTTATTCCGGTCACCGACACCTCGCTACACAGAAAGTAACGTATTTTGTTACTTTCTGTCAAGCAAAACCTGATACCGGACACAATCAGGGCATGGCCTATTCCATTAGTAATGGAATATATGGCGTATTCTACATTACTTCCTGAAATACTTCCTCTCCAGGTCCGAAAATACCACATCTGAATCTTCGTACTTCCCTCTGGTAATCTCATCATCGCAAATCTTGATAATGCGCAACAACGCCAAGGCATCAGATTTTGAATATGAAATGGGCTGTATATCAGTCTTGTAATTTTCACTCATACAACCCTCCTGATCAATCCTGTTTTTAGCGTAAAAACAGGACTACAAGTCCTGTTTTTGGCG
>MWCL01000111.1 GCA_002070025.1 Spirochaetes bacterium ADurb.Bin215 | reverse complement strand
CGTATATTTCGCGGTAATTCCGCCGTGAAATGAGCGCGATATACGATTCCGCGATGCGGATTACCCGGGCGATGTACGGAATGCGGTTCTCGGATAACCCTTCCGGATATCCCGATCCGTCCATGTTTTCATGGTGCATGAGAACGCCGTCCGCAAAGATGGACATGTATTTCTCGGGAACAAAGGAAATCTGGGCGAGACCCTGCTTAACATGATTCCGGATCTCGAAAATTTCATCCTCGGTAAGGTTTTCCTTGCCAAAAAGATTCTTGTTTACTTCAAGGAATCCAACATCGTACACCTGACCCACATTGAAAAAGAGCATCGACTCAAACTGTCCCAACCCCATTTCCTGTGAAATCTTGTATATCATTTCCGCAACGTTTTTCGCGTTGTTCTTCCGTCCAGTGGCCTGGTCAATCTCAAGACCCACTTCCCGGCACTTCCGGGTAAGTTCATCGAATTCAGCCTTTTCCTCGGCAGTTTCGGGAGGAGGCGGTAAACCGGTGGATATGGACGTGTTACCGATCATGCGCAGCGGCGATTCCGAACCGTACGCCGGCGGAAGGGCTTCTATTCCCGACGCGGCAGCGGGCAGGCGCGAAAGCTGAGACACAACCTTGAGCGTTTCCACGAACTTTTCGTGTTGTGTCTTCGCGCTTTTCATATTCACAACAAGATTGATGATTACTACGACAAACACAATAAAAAGAACCGCACCGATAACAAGCGCAACCAGGAGGAAGACCCGGGTGGTTTGTCCCGAGGCTTCGCTTGCCTGCCGGAAGGCACGATCAAAAGCATCCTGCTGGGTTTCCGCAAGTTCTTTACGGATTTTTTCCTGCTCTTCCCGATCACGCTCTTCCGATTCCTGACGCGCCTTTTCCATTTCCAGCTGAAGCTGCAGGGTATTGTAAAGCACGGGATTGTTCGACGGATAAGCAGCGTCATCACCGGACGCTGCCGGAGCGTTAACATCGGCACCCCAGGCAATATCCTGTGCTTCCTGAGTATTGATTACCTTTACAAGACGGTTGATACGTTCTGTTGAAAGATAGGGAAATTCAATCAGCTTTTCCTTTACCTGATTGAACGCCGCGGTATTTTTGGTGTTTTTAATCTGTTCGAGATAGGCGAAATAAATAGTTTCGGCAATAACTTCCACATTGTGGGGAACCGAATCTTCCTTATAGGAATTTAGAACGATGTTCACATAAGAGAATGCTTTCGCATGATTTCCGTTCGAATACTCGTTGTTGGCCGCGGTCATGTACCGGGTAACCAGCGCATCATCTGCCGCGGTAAAGCCGGCCAGAAACACGAAACAAAGAGAAAACAGGGAACGGACGAACAATCTCTTACTCATAATTGCCTACTCCAATAGAAAGAGTCAGTTTAGCATCATTTCGCATACCGCCGTCCACCAGGAACAGCGAATCCCGTACACAGGCACGGAACATAACATCGAAACTATGCATCTCCGCAAGAATGAAGGTCATCCCCGTCTGAAAACCCATGGCCGCTATGATATCCGGATCAAAAAGATGCCCGGCATACCAGTCAGCGCCCAAATGAAAGAATCCGGACTCGCCAACCCTGACATCCCGGAACTCGAATCCGGCAACCGGCGTGTTAAACGACGTTTCTTCGTACTCGTCGCTGCCGCCGTCGAAACCGAACATGTAGTAGCCAAGCCGAAGGAAGGTGTAGCGGCTGAGCGTGTTATTCGCAACCAGCAGCACACCACCAGCCTTCCAGTTAATACCCGGATCGCCAGAGAGGGTAAGGATCATACCTTCACCCATAATATCGGCACCTGCGGAAAAACCTTCACCCCTGAATATGAAAGATCCATTTCCGCCCACGCCATACTTGATCGACGTCTTGTCCGGATCACTTGTGTACGACAGAGTCGCAAGACCCAGGAAGAGATCCCAATTGGTTTTGCGGTACTTGTCATTATAATTTTGATCGAGATACACCTTTTTCCCGGTAGAAGGATTAACCACAGCCTTATAGGTTTTATCAACTTCTTCCCGCGTTTTGGTCTCCTGTGCCTGTTGTTTGTGAATAGCCAGAGCCTGCTTCTCTTCTTCTTTGCGGCGCTCCTCTTCACGCTCTTCACGAGCACGTTGTATGGACTGATACAGCTGTACCGCATCCTGATTGTCAAGATTGGCATCAATAACCGAAAGCGATACGGCGGAAGCCTGATCAAGATCATCCTGAATTACAAGCTGACGTGCTTTTTTAAGCACAAAATCCTCAAGCCGCGAGTACCAGGGGTACCCGCTGTATTTGGACAAAACTCCAGTCAGTCCGGTCGCGCCGGACTGCGCTATCGCGCCATCAGCTTCACGATATACTGAATCCGGTACCACCGTTTGACAGAACAGCCCAAACGGTACCAGCAGGACCAGAAGCAATATCAGGATTTTTTTTCTCATTTGGCTCCCCAAGTACCCATTGTCGATACGTCACTATAATTTTAACATGATACCGATGTCCGTACAAGCAAATACATGAAAAATCTCCATACTATTAAATCTTATGCTTCAATATCTATTGCCGGCGTACCGTTCTCATGATAAAATCCTGTTACGATGAAAAAATCAAACAAGTCGCGGAAAAACACACAAACAGCCACAACGACACGGGTGAAGCGCCTGTTTTCAGCCCTTCGCACAAAAAAATGGCTCCTTCCGGTCCTTGCGGGAATACTGATCCTTGTTGTCGGCAGTATTTTTCTCGTCTCCTGGGTGACCCGTCCCAAAAAACCGGGAATCGCGTTTTACCGGGTCCCGGAAAACCTGGTGGCAATACTTACCCGAACAGCCGATGATTTTGCATCGACCGCGGAAACCGGCTTCGCATTTTTGACGCTGGACGATTCACGCCCCCTCAAAGAACAACTCGAGAAACAAAAAAACAGGATAAGCATCCTGTTCGCTCCCGCCGGACAAGCGGCGGCAGGACTCGCCTCGGATGTACACGCCCCCGCAGGACGTGTACGCCGTCTGCTGCCGACCACCATCCGGAATGCCGGAGCAACCGGGAAAAATGCCTATGCACTTCCCGTTCTGCTCGATCATTTCGAACTCGCCTGGTCAAAAGACATCCTTTCACGAAATAACGCGACGGAACCGAAAAGTATCCCGGACATGCTGGAAATCGCCAAAAAGGTTAAAACCCGGCGGGTTTGGCCCATTATTTGCGCCGGTTCACGGGACCGGGACCTGCTTCTCCTCGTCGGCACACTACTGCACACCCAATACGGCCTGGACGCATACATGGACCTGGTTACGGAGCTCCGGAACGGCAGCAATTTTGATACCATTCTTTCCGAAACCCGCCTGGTCGACGTACTTGAAGCCCTGCTTTCCTGGCGACGGGACCGTCTGCTCCATCCCCAGTGGCTTGAAATGACCGGAGAAGACCTGTCCGCATTCATGAAATTCGATAACGCAGCCTTTATTTTCCTCCCGCTTTCGGCACGCCGGGAAATTGACCCCAAAATCGCCGAGAAATACGCGTCAATCGCGGTTCCCCCGGAAGTACAAGCCTCAAGCTATCCCCTTACCGCGCCGGTGTATGCCGGGATACGCCTCCGCAACGAACTCTTTGCAGACACGGCGGAACAATTCCTTTATTCGCTTGTTCAGGAAGATACACAAAGCCTCCTTTCCCGCGAAACCGGCCTCGCACCGGCAAATGCCAAAACGACGGTACCCGATAAGCAGGCCTACGATGTCCGCTACTGGGCAGCAGCGTCCCGGGTTCTGGTACCCGACCCGGCAACCGCCGCAGTGGATGATCCGGCACGAATCGCCTCCTTCGCAGAAGAAATCCGTACCTACATCCGCGACGGCGGCAAGCTGCTGAAGCAGTAACCGCCGCGGGCAGGATTTTCAACAATTTTGATAGCAGTCTTCAACAATTTTGATAGCAGCTGGAAAAATCAGCCGCCCGGGAAATCCCGGGCGGCCGATCTTGTTGCTACCCCGGTTATTCATCGACCCAGGTTCCGAACTCGAGGTTCGTTCCCAGATACCCGACAACCGGACGATTCGATGTATCAAAATCCAGGTTAACCTGCTTGAAGCGGTTGTCCCCGCCCTGCGGTGGCGTGATGGCCGGAACATTCAGGTATTCCCAGTCGCCCGTTGTATAACCGGAACTGTCGACACCGCCGGGAATGCTGCCTGCCGTAATGCCGCTCTTCGTGTACGCCAGTTTGATGGTATCCCGCTGACCGTTTTCGGTACTGTTGTAATACGCGATGTATGGCGTAATGGTTCCGGCATCTTCCAGCACTTTGATCTTGGTCCAGTACCCGACAGAGAACGCCGCGTCTACACTGACATGCTCAAGTGCCGTTGAGCTGTACGAAGGCAGATACATGTAGGCAAGGTCACCGTCCGCGGCATCGTATGCGCTGATGTGTATACCATCCCCAGAATCAATATCCATGGAGACATAGTTGCCCACATAGAAGGGGAACGTTACCGTTGACGTTGTCCAGGCAATCGCAGTTGTCGGATTTGCCCCTGTTACGGTGGTGTTGGAGTAGCGCAAGTAAAGACGGCTGTTCGACTCATCGTAGTACACCATGACAACCCGGCCGGTCGAAGTAACACCGAAGTCAAAATGTTTTGAGGCACTTGTTGCCGCGGTAAGCCGGGTATCATCTTCGCGATCTCCGATATTTGTCGTCTGGGCATACCCGTCACCGGTAGAGGACGTTCCACCGCTGTATAGACCATTGGCAAGACCGACGTTACGACCGACACGGAAGTTGCGGAACAGGATGTTTTTTCCGGCGGTATTGTCGTCGTAGTAGGCCATGTACACCGTTGCGTAGCTGCCGTCAGTCCGGGAATCTCCCGTTACCTGCATCTTGAGCCCCTGATACCGGCCGACCAGTAGTCCGGGAGTAGTCGAGTTGCTGTCCATGGAAATCGCGTTGTTGTTGCCGTCATCTGCACGAGAGCCGTTATAATCAACATATTCTGTTCCATCTACCCAACCTGATCCATATAGCCAACCACCATCATAAAATCGATATAATTCTGCATACCGGTCATAGACATAGGCCATACGATCGCCAGCATAGTTACCCGCACTTGCATGATGGAACCGGCCGCCCTCGTCTCGGGCCATGGCCATTTGATCCCATGCAAGTCCCTTGATGAGATACTCCGTTGTTATTTCAGCAGCCGTATCGGCGTCAAACTTTGCCCTCTGAGGCATGGCGTTCGCCGGTTGATAGTTTCCAGCACCGGTCCCGGCAGCGATTCCGGGAATCGTTCCCGGTCCGCCGGAAAGATTCAGATAGGCAAAGACCGGATCGTCGCCGTCCAGAAGCATTTCGGCGTAGTATCCGTTTTTCACACCGGTATCTTTCATGTCGAAAACACGAATGTAGCGATCATCGGTGAGGTTCGGGTTCTTGCGAACAACCATATCCGGTTCGAGGTTGGGAAGCTGCATGGGGTCTTTTCCGGTGTAGCTTCCTGCGGCGTCGTTATTATTCACATTGTTGAGGGCTCGAACGCTGTTGGTGAATACTTCCAGATAGCCGGAAGACGTGATGGTGTTCGAAACCGTCATGGTGTTGGTGGTTGCACCTGCGGCATGAGTAATGCCGATACCGCTGCCGGTTCCTACTGTATTGGTCGCAACAGTGGCGGAGTTTACTATTCGCGCCGCATTTGGATCA
>MWCL01000110.1 GCA_002070025.1 Spirochaetes bacterium ADurb.Bin215 | reverse complement strand
AGTTATTTTTTTTCTTAAACTACTAAAGGAATACAGTTGACTATCACTCATGTATTTCAAGCACTTAGTTGAGTTGTTTTCAATTGTAGCTATAATTGTTGGATCATTCTCCGAATTTAATAATTCTGCTCCTGGTCCAAAATAAACTTTCATACCAATATATAGTTTGTTTTGTTCAAACAACTTTTTATAAAAGCTTTTTTCCCTTTTCTTTTTTGCTTTATCAGTTTGTTCTATTTCTAATTCTTCAAGTAAAACATTTCTTGTTATGTATTCTTCGTCGTTAAGTTTATGATAGTTAAATGTTGTAACATTTATTTGAACAGCTTTACTAGATAAAAACCTAACTATTCTTTCGGTGATCGGATCTATACTTGTTCCTACTATTAATACTTTTTGATCTTCATTAATATCTATATCTTCATATGAAAAACCTTTTGCAATAAGTAAGTCTTCTATAGTTTCTGAAGAACCACGTTTTTGAAGTAATTTATTAATATCATCTTCAGAAAGAGTTGCACAATACGCAGCATAATCTAAAGCCTGAGCTACAACTTCTCTAGGTGTCTTATCACGTTTCAATTCTATTATTACTAAATCGCCCTCACTATCAATCGCGAGAATATCAATTTCTTTATTGTGATCTGTGATGACTTTTGAACCAATCAGAATTAGATCATCGGAAATAATGGAGATATCCGATTCAACCCATCTTTGGATCATTTCTTCTTTTGGTAGAAATGTCTTTTGAATTGCAACCAGTTCATTGTTATGTAATTTCCATACTCTTGTCTGTTCCATCTCTAGCTCCTTTAATTAGTTTGTATATCTTTTAACGAAACACTTTTTTTCAGCGCCGAAGGCGTCAAGCTAACATTTATTCGATCCTTCCCCAGTATAGAATGGAATTCCCCGGTTGTCAGTCTAAACTTCCTCCGGAATCTCCGGTTCAAAACAGCATCTACCACCTCAGATTCAAAGCGAAAGTCTTCTCGAGGGTACGGCTTCGCCGGTGGATTAGGCTGTTCGGCGTAATCCGTGGGGGTGCGGCGAGGGGCCGCGGGAGGGTGGTAGGGGACCCTGGGTCCGCGCCGAAACAGCGTAACCCGGGGTTGAATTACCGGTAGGGGTAATTCAGTGTGGTTGACAACGTGTGTCTGGGTTCTTCCGTGGTATTTTGTACATCGGAGGAATCATCTTATAATACATCCAAAGGGCTGCGAATTCCACCTGGACCTTTATTTAGTACATGGGTGTATATCATGGTAGTTTTTACATCGGTGTGGCCCAGGAGTTCCTGAACAGTTCTGATGTCGTAGCCGTTTTCTATCAGATGGGTTGCGAATGAGTGGCGGAAGGTGTGGCAGGACGCGTGTTTGGTGATTCCTGCCTTGATGACGGCTTCATGAACGGCGCGCTGCATGAGGGATTCGTCCATGTGGTGTCGTCCCTGTTTTCCGGTTTTTGGGTCTTTCCAACGGTGCGTCTGGGGGAAGACCCATTGCCATATCCAGTCGGACGATCCGTTGGGGTATTTGCGTTCAAGTGCGCCCGGAAGCGGGACGGTACCCCATCCGTCAGCAAGGTCGCGTGCATGAATCGCCTTGACATGTTCCAGTTGGTCACGGAGGGCGGGTTTGAGCATCTGGGGCAGCATGGTCACCCGGTCCTTGTCGCCCTTCCCGCCGCGGACGAGGATTTCACTCCGGTCAAAGTCGATATCCTGAACCCTGAGCGTCATGCATTCCATGAGCCTGAGCCCGGTTCCGTACATGAGTCGTGCCGCGAGGCATTTCGCGCCGCTCATGCAGGCGAGTACCGCTTTCACTTCATCCCGGCTCATGACGACAGGCAGGCGTTTTCCCTTTTTTGCGCGGATTATCCGGTCAAGCTGGTCGGTCGGTATACCGAGCACCCGCTTGTAGTAAAAGAGTATCGCGGCAAGTGCCTGGTTTTGGGTCGACGAGCTGACGTTGTCGTCCACGGCGAGCGAGCTGACAAAGCGGTTGATCTGTTCTTCGTCCGGCTGTGCGGGCGCGTTCCCTCCGGCCGCTTTCAGGAATCGGGCAAACCATGAAAGATAGGTTTCACAGGTCCTTGGGCTGTAATGCATGGCGGAAAGAGTGTTTTTGTAGCGTTCCATTGCCGAATTTTCCCGGGAAACCGTCGCAGTCCGCGGGGTTACCGCAGGTCCGGGGTTTGCCGTTGGCACTGGGTTTGCCGCAGTCCCCAGGGTGGCCTCCATCCTTTCGAATTGCTCTGGCGGGATATCCGGCGGAATTTCATGAAAGTCTTCCGGTGGAAAAACAAGAGGACTGGTACAGTGGCCGGTTCGCATCAGGGCGTTCCGGAGAAATTCGCGGATAACCGGGGTATCGGGAATGGTCCAGTTCTGCTCGTCATCGTCCCATTGTCGTCCGGGTACCGATTTGATCGCAGTAAGGAGCACGCGATTCGGAGGGATGGTAACGGCCAGAAATCCGGGATTTTTTACTTTAATTGATACTCGCATACCACAAAATGGTACGTCCGCTTCACCGGAATTGTCAATTATTTTTCATGTTGGTCAAAAATATTTGCACGGTCTTCATTGCCGGGCAGTTCTGTGTCCACTCAGTTTACAAACCGGACCGTCCATAGTAGTATGCGGGTAATGAATGCATCCGGCCTCATGCAGCCCGTCTATCACGGAGATTTTTTCCGGTCCTGTCAGGAAAGACTCGACGCAGCAGTCGAACGGGGCATTACGCGCGAAAAACTGGAAGCGTTCTTCATCGGGCTGTATACGGATCAGGCAAAAACCATCAACACTGCGGACATTCAGCAGGTCAGCATGGCAACGCTTGAATCGGGCATTCTGAAACCCCGCCAGGACTTGTATGTATTCATCCTCTACAACTGGATCCGCTTTCTGTTCCTCCCCTCGATAGACGAGGCGGTTCGCGAGCGTTTACTCATCTTCGGTGTGGGGCGCATTTTCTCGGCATACAGCAACATCGGCGTCCAGTACTGTACCGACGCCGACCTCAATTTCGTCCTGGACGATTCCGTTCCGGCAGCCGCGGAAAAGCGTCTGATTCGTGCGGTAGCGGAACTCAAGCAGACGATCTGGGACCTGTTTACCATCATCGTCGAGGTAAACAGTTCGTTCACGGTTCTCCGCATCCGGGATATCAGGGCCCGGCTTGCCCACCGGAACCGTAAAACCAAGCTGGGTGCGTCACTGTTTTACAAGGGCAACAGCGGCAGCCTGTTTATCATCCATAACAACAGTGATATCCATACGGCGATTCTGGACGAGGTGTCCCCCCTGCCCGATCATCTCATCTTTGAAAATTTCCTCGGAAGTAACCCGGCAAAGCCCGGATATCTCCGGCTCAAGAATGACGAGGTTCCGCTTTCCATCATTTCAGATGCGACTCTGGAAAGCGAGCCGGCCGGATCCCTTATCGGCTCCCGGTCGTTTCTGCAGGCTTGCCGCCAGCTTGCGGGCATTCACCCCGATCTCTTCCCCCAGCAGTGGATCTTTTCCATGAAGTATTCCATAAATCGGGCCTATGACTATGTCAGCGCCATGGTCCACGCCGGGTACTCGCTCAGGGAAATCGGTTTTACGGGATCCCGGGATCCCGACTATGTGTTTCTCGGTCAAGCTCATCGGCTCATGCTTTTTCTCCAGGAACTCATACACATCAAACTCGATTCCTACACGAATCTCTGCGACTATTCCTATATTTCAGCGGACCGGTTTGCCGGCTTCATGGATCCGCCGAAAGGATTTTTCCGGCGCGATTTTGACGCGATGGTTCTCAGTCCCCACTTCCTCCTGGCAAGTCAGCGGCAGCGGTATAGTTTCTACGCGAAATCGATTCACGACAAGAAAGAAATAATCCTTTCGATTACCAATACCCAGATGGAACCGCTGGTAGCCAATTTCGGCCTGCGGTTCCGTCATCTTGACAACGGTTCGGGGAAAAATCCCGTCGCCGTTCCCTACACCTGGGAGGGTCTGGGTTTTTTCGTCTTTAGCGCGCTGGAAAGTCGTTTATCAAGTATAGTTAACAGAAAACTAGCCCCGGCGATCCGGGGTACGGAGCGTAGCCATGGCCAGTGAATACAGAAAATCCCATTACCGCTTTATCCTGGTATTCATGCTGTTTTTATGTGCGATGTCCATCATGTTGACCATCGGCGCGGTCAGAAATACCCGGCAGGTACACGCGGTGGAAACGTATAACGAAATCTATGAAATCAAGAAGGTTTTTCTTAAAAACACCGTTCAAAACATGGTCCGCACCATCGAAAACCTGTATCAGTTCCATACGCGAACGGGAGAGCTCTACCGGGATCGACTCTTCACCGATATCGACCGGCTCTATGCCTACAATCCGGTACGATTCGCAACGCGCGCACGGGAACTTCTGGTTGATACCAACTACGGCGACAGCCTGTTCATCCGGTTCACCGATACCCGCGACAACACGGAACTCTATTCGCTGGGATCCCCGGATCCAGAATCTTCACAGACAAGAACCTGGGACCGCTTTGCCCTGACCATCGGGATCAGCAGCAAATGGATCGACGAACGCACGGTTGCCGCCGTACGGGAAATAATCTACCAGCAGGAGTATGAAAACGGCGGATATATCTGGGTAAACGAAGTGCATGACTGGAACGGCGGCCCGGATTACGCGACCCGCCGTATCCACGCCAATCTCCGCGATTCCGAAGGCACCCTGCTTGATACCGCAACAACCGACGTCGCCGGAAACACACCCTATCTGACCGAACTCGAGGGGGTGCGTAAAAACGGCGAAGTCTTTTTCACCTACTTTTTCCGCCGCATGGAAAGCCGTGACATCGGTGAAAAAATCACCTACGCAACGCTTTACCCCCGGTACAACTGGATTGTCGCCATGGGATACTATCTCGACGATGTCCAGGTCTATATTGACCGGGTGGAGGAAGCAAGCGACCGGATTACCGGGATCATTGTGTTCATAACGGTGCTCAGCAACTGTGCCCTGTTCGTATTCGCCTTCTTCCTGCTCTCTCGTCGTGAAAACCGTTACTTCCTGCGTACCCGGCGACAGATCACCGAAGAATCCAACATTGACCCCCTTACCGGCATCTTCAACCGCCGGGTTGGAAACGCATTCCTCGAGGATGCGTTCCGTTCCTGGCATGAAACTGGCGCCACACCGGCCCTGTTCATGGTCGACATCGACGATTTCAAACCGGTGAACGACAAATGGGGACATGCCTGCGGCGACGAAGTCCTCCGAACCACCGTACAGGCTATCCGGGACTCCATGCGTCTAAGCGACAAACTCATCCGCTGGGGTGGAGAAGAATTCCTCGTCGTTTGTCCCGGACTTTCCCCGGAAGGATCCTATGTGGTCGGTGAAAAATTCAGGGAAGCGGTCATGAATGCCCGTACGGCCAACTGTGATCAGAATGAACGCCGGGAAATAGCGGTAACCGTATCGATTGGCACAGGCTTTTTCGCGGAAGGCGACCATGACCCCTTCGAAGCTGTGAACCGGGCCGATCTTGCTCTCTATAGGGCAAAAAAAGCCGGCAAAAACTGCGTGAGGTAGTTTCAAACTGCTATCAAAATTGTTGAAACCAAAAACAGATAGATAGCGATCAAACTACAAGATGCCGGGCGACCCAACCGTTGCCCGGCTGCCCCTTTTCCGGTACCACACCCGTCCGGAAACACACC
>MWCL01000109.1 GCA_002070025.1 Spirochaetes bacterium ADurb.Bin215 | reverse complement strand
AACAGACATCATTACCGATGGAAAACGGGTTCTCACCATACGGAATGGACACCCCATCCTCTCACGAATCACCGGAAGCGGCTGTATGCTCTCCTGTCTCTGTGCCGCCTTTTGCGCTGCAGATCCGAAGCGGATCCTCGAAGCCTCAACCGCCGCGGTTGCGGCCATGGGGCTCTGCGGTGAACGCGCCGCGGCCGATACGGCGCTCGCCGGTACGGCGACCTTCCGCACCGCGCTCATCGACCGGCTGTCCCGCATAACCGGTTCCGAACTTGCACAAGGAGTACTCTGTGAAGAATCTGCATGACCTGCTCCGCCTCTATGCGGTCACCGACCGGAGCTGGATTTCCCGAATACCTGCCGGACACCATTCCCTCGAACAGCAGGTAGAAGAGGCCATACTCGGCGGCGCGACCATCATCCAGCTGCGGGAAAAGGAGCTTGACGACAGCGCGTTCACCGAACTCGCCACCCGGATCGCCGGCGTTACCCGCCGGTACGGAGTTCCGCTCATCATCAACGACAATCTTGCCGTAGCCCTCGCGTGCGGCGCGGACGGTCTCCACATCGGCCAGCATGACGGGAACCCGCGGAGAATCCGCTCACAGCTTCCGGCTGGCATGATCCTGGGAATCTCGGCGGGCACCGCGGAAGAAGCGCGGGTCGCCCGCGACGCCGGAGCCGACTACATCGGCGCGGGAGCCGTATTCCCCACCGGATCAAAGGATGACGCGACGCATATCGGTCTTGAGGGGTTGCGCGAAGTGTGCGAAGCCGTGGAGCTCCCGGTGGTCGCCATCGGCGGTATTACCCGGGACAATGCCGGGCAGCTTGCCGAAACCGGCATTGCCGGCATCGCGGTAATCTCGGCCATCTTTTCGGACCCGGAACACACACAGGAAGCGGCGAACGGCATGCGGGAAGCCGCGGACGCGGTATGCGTAATGCCGATTACAGAACTGGAGGGCGCTGAATGAATACCGTACTGACCATTGCCGGAACCGATCCGACCGGCGGCGCCGGGCTTCACGCGGACCTGAAAACCTTTTGTGCCCACGGAGTGTACGGTATGGGCGTGGTTACCGCGGTTGTGGCTCAAAACACCTGCGGGGTACTAGCATATGATCCGGTACAGCCGGCACTGCTGGCCGCCCAGCTCGACGCCGTCTTTTCGGACATTTTCCCCGATGCGGTAAAAATAGGCATGCTGCCGGACACCGCGTCCATACAGGCCGTGGCGGCAGCCCTCGAAAAATGGCAGGCACGACGGGTAATCCTTGACCCGGTCATGGTGTCGACAAGCGAACACCGCCTGCAGCATGCGGATGCGGCCGCGGTTATGGCTGAAATGCTGTTTCCCCGGTGCGAGCTCATAACGCCGAACCTTGCCGAAGCGGCAACACTCTGCGGATTTCCGGTTACAAACCGGAGCGAAGTTGAGCGTGCAGCGGAAACCATCTTTAAGAAATACGGAACGTCCGTGCTTGTTACCGGTGGACACCTCGAAAATTCCTGTGATGATCTTTTGTTCGACGGTAACGGCCCGGTCTGGATCCCGGGACACCGCGTGGAGACCGAAAATACGCATGGAACCGGCTGTACGCTCTCGGCGGCGATTGCGGCGAACCGGGCGCGTGGAGAAACCCTCCGGGACGCGGTAGCGCACGCCAAATCGTATGTACTCGGCGCATTGTCACGGAGTTTGAATCTGGGAAAAGGAAACGGACCGCTTGATCACTGTTCTGCCGGTTCAACCGGCAGATAGATACTGAACCGCGTGCCAGCCCCGGGTGCGGAACGAACTTCTATTGAGCCGCCGTGGGTATCGGTAACAATAAAATAGGCAATACTCAGTCCCAATCCGCTCCCCTCACCATGTTCACGCGTGGTATAGAACGGCTCGAAAACCCGTTTCCGAACCCCTTCATCCATACCGGGACCGTTGTCTGCAATTTCGATACATGCAGACCGCCTTTCCTCATCATGCGAAATCCGTAGCAACAACCGGGGCGGATCGGTTTGCGCCACGTACATTACCTGAAAGGCATTACGCAGAATATTGAGGAATACCTGTTGCATACCGGAGGAGTCGCAGAGTACCTGGGGCATATGCTTCTCATAATCCCGGACAAGTATTATCTTGCGGAAGTCAATCGTATTTTTCAGTTCATAATCAGAACGGGAAAGCTCGACTGCATTGTCCAGAAGCATTGAAATATCTACCAATTCCTTGCTGTTTGATTTCATGCCGGTAAACATGAGCATCTTGTCCAGAATACGCATAATCCAGACAGCTCCATCCCGTATGGCAGCAATCAGTCCATGCGAACCACTTTCCCGGAGATAGTCCGCAACCGATTCAATCGTCGTACCTGATTTTTCTGCAGCCGAAAGATTTCCCTCGTCTGTCCCCAAAAGTCTACCTTCAATAGATTCAATGTTTCTCACAAGATCTGAAAGCGGACACTGTATTTCCTGCACGATTCCCGCGGCAAGCCCGCCGACCGACATCATTTTCTCGTTCTGTGCCATAGCTTCCTGCATTTGTGCCTGTTCGGTTATGTCCCGGAATACCAGTACGGCACCGGCAATCGTGCCCGAACGGCTTTGTACCGGGGAAGCGGAATCCTGAACCAGATACTCGACTCCGGACCGGCTGATCAACACCGTATGTTCCGGGAACTCAAACGGCATCCCGGTATCAAGCACATGCTGGAGTGGATTTTTCAGCGGTTCACGGGTTCCAGCCGTGAAAAGCCGGACTACCTCATGAATATAATGTCCTCCAGCCTCACTGAATTTCCATCCGGTCAAACGCTCCGCTACAGGATTCATGATCATGATACGATTTTCAGTGTCCACCGCGACAACCGCGTCGCCGATGGATGCAAGAATGGTACTGAATTTGTCACGTTCAGCCGCGAGATTTTCCATTTGCTCATGAACCGCTTCGTTCATCACATTAAAAGATCGCGCGAGACCGGAGAGTTCGTCATCGGCATCGACCGGAAGCACTCCGCAATGATCGCCATGAGCGATACACCCGGCAAGCTGGTCCATGCGGAGAATCCGTGAAAGAAAGCCACGCCGGATCCAGATGAGGTTGAACAGCAATAGAACGGTCAGTGCCAGGAGCGAAACAAGCGCCGATGAAACAAAAAGGAGGTTGTCGCGGGCAATACGGTTCTGAATTTGCGTGTGCAGGACAGACATGTTCGTTTTCATCTCATGGGATATGACAAACAACATCGATGCCGTTTGCTCAAGGACCGCAGATTCATATTCATCCCTGTCCAGCAGGAGAAAAAAGCTTTCCAGAAGCGTCAGGAAGTCCTTTCGTTTCTCGACCAGCGGTTGTACTAAGGGGAAAATGTCACGGTAGGCTGAAAGCCGGATAAAACTTTGCGAACTTCTGAAAGAATCTTCCTGCATACGGAGCTGCATCCGTACCCGCTCATTCGGAGAAACCAGCATTTCATCGAGAAGAAGCGCGGTATTGTCCAGCTCATGGATGCTCTGGTGAATTATATCCTGCAGTTCACGGTTAATCCTGAACGCCCGGTAGTTGTATATCGTTACAAGAAGAGCGAGCAGCACAAGAACGATAACCATGATAAAAAAGAGTGTGATTTTTTTTCGTATAGTCACTGGTTCCGCCCTTTCATCGAATAATGCTCACCTGTTCTGGAAATATCGCTTCAAGATGATGATAGTTTATAGTAGAAAACAAACCGGCCGTGTTGAATTCTCTTTTATCTCTGAGCGCTATCCATGATCCCTGTTGTTCCATCACGACCAAAAGACTCTGGGGAAGCTCGAGTATGAACGAAAAGCTCTCCCATTCTTCGTCAACAAGCTCCCGTGAAACCGAAAGCCGGTCTGAAACCAGATTTTTGGCTTCCTCCGGTTTCTCGAATATAAGATCATCCGCAGCATCAAGAGCCCGCAGCAGACGGATGACATCCGGTCCCTGATTCCGGGAGACTTCGTCACGGGTAACAAGAAGCCAGTAAATGTCCACACCCATCTGGGCGTTGGTAACCAGAAGGTTTCCATCCATGAGGGTTCGCGCTTCCTGTACATAGGGCGGCCAGGTAAGGATTGCCGAAACATCTCCAGAGGCAAGCATTTCAGGAAGGGTTTCTTCTGCATGGTACCGGATTGCAACAGTTGCTGGGTTAACTCCGTGAAGAACAAGAAACCGCGTCAGGACAAATTCCGCCGCGCCGTCGGGATTGATGCCGATACTCTTTCCCGCGAAATCGGCCGGGTTTTCCACATGATCGGGATTCATGAGCACATACCGGCTCTGATTCCTGTTCATGACTGCCAAAATACGGAACGCTTTCCCCGCAAGATAATCCCGGGCGACAAGAAAACTCGGTACACATACAAAATCATAGGTTCCCGCATAGAGTTCATCCAGAAGATGGAGGGCTGTTGTCTCCATGGTTACATCAACGGAAAGACCGGCCCTGGTGAAAAATCCTTTTTCGTCGGCTATAATAACCGGGGCGGCCTTTACGTTCGAGTTGATTCCGATACTGTAGGTCCCTCGGGGTTCGTCACGGCTGATGTTGCGGGGGACACAGGAAGCAAAAAATAAACTCATAATTCCGAAAAGGATAATAACTCCATAAAGAGGACGACATCCATACTCTCTCCGGGATTCTCTAACCACACAACACCTCTATAAATGATTCCCTCTGTTAAGTGTAGGCCACCCCTGCGGGGAATGCAATTATCAGCTCAGAGCGAATTGTACTTCTTCACAAATTCCACCACCTCGTCCACATATCCAAAAACCAGACCGGTTACCGTGTCTGCGCAACCATAGTATATGGCCAGACGGCCGGTCGCACCGTCCACAAGACAAGCACAGGGAAAGACAACATTGGGAACATCTCCCACACATTCATACGTTTCCTGCGGTGAGACGAGATAGGGATTTGCCCGCGCGACAACCCTCCAGGGGTCATCACTATCCAGGAGCGCCGCGCCGAATGAATAGACAAAGCCGTTACAACTCGTAAGAACCCCGTGATAGAACAGCAGCCAGCCTTCACTCGTCTCAATCGGAGCCGGACCCGCACCGATTTTTGTTGCCTGCCATCCGTCAGTCGGACCCATGACATGCCGGTGACGACCCCAATAGACCAGATCCGGACTTTCGGAATAAAAAATGTCTCCAAAGGGAGTGTGTCCCGAGTCGCTCGGGCGGCTTAAAAGCGCGTATGCTCCGTTGATTTTCCGCGGGAAAAGAACGCCGTTCCGGTTATAGGGCATGAGCGCATTCTCCATCTGATAGAATGTCCTGAAATCATGCGTATAGCCGAGCCCAATGGTAGGGCCGTTGTAGCCATTGCACCACTGGATGTAATACCGGTCATCAATAAAGACCACCCGTGGATCGTATTTATAGTCTGACGAAGGAAGGTCACCGGTGACTGGCGTGAAATCTATCGGATGATCCGCTATTGACCAGGAAATACCATCAGGACTGAAACCTGCGTGTATGTCCATATGCCTTGCCGTGTCATCACAGCGAAATACACCAGCAAACCCGTCACGGAAAGGAACCACTGCGCTGTTGAAAATACTGTTGGACTCGGTAGTCGCATTCCGCGGGATTACCGGGTTTTTGGAGTAACGCCAGAGAATATCCCCGCGCCTGAGTCCATCCGGACGATCCTCCCAGGGGATGTTTGGCAGAGGTGCGAAATTGATGAGTTTAGCTTTTTTGAGCGTGTTCATAAAATCACTATAGGCGCGCGCTGCACAGCTGTCAAACCGGAAAATCTTTCAACAATTTTGATAGCAGTGCAAAAAAAAAGCGGTGCCAAAGCACCGGGCGGTGCTTTGGCTCCGCATGTCT
>MWCL01000108.1 GCA_002070025.1 Spirochaetes bacterium ADurb.Bin215 | reverse complement strand
GGCAGGGCGGTGTCCTGGTTTCTCGCCGCACTTCATCCGCTTGACTCCCGCCCATCACGGTTTTTCGCAGCCTTCTCGGGTTTTCCCGCGTATCAGAACGCGGTACGCCGGGCGGACGAAGCCGAACACCGGGACATTGAAGCCGTACAGCTCGCGTTTCTTGAAGCGCAATACCGGGAAGCCGGTCTTCTCCCTGCTTTTCCGCTCCTGCGGGATCTGGTATGCCTGAACGGTGCCTGGACGCGCGCGCTGGCCGAAGGCGAAACGACCGAACTCGATCTTTCCTGGCATCCTGAAGACCTGTTTTCTTCAGACGCCCTGGATATCGCGGGATTTTCCGACGGGGTGTGCATGGAACCCTGCCGGGTCAGGGTATTCTCCGGACCGGAGGGGCCCGACCTTGTGATAGAGGAATAAAATAAGACCGGGAGACCCGGTCTTATTTTCAACAATTTTGGTAGCAGTGCTTACCGCATCCTGTCCGCGATACGATCAATGAACTGCCAGGAATCGAGCACTTCTTTTGCTGCAGGATTCGCCATGCGGGCGAGATCGCCGGTCATGGAGCCGTCCTCGATGAGGCCGAGGGTTTCTTTCTCAAGCCGTTTCGCGAAATCACCCAGCTCGGGCGTTCCGTCGAGTTCTGCGCGTTTCGCGAGCGCGCCGGTCCAGGCGAAGATGAGCGCGACCGGGTTGGTGGAGGTCTTCTCTCCCTTGAGGTAGCGGTAGTAATGGCGCTGAACGGTTCCGTGGGCGGCTTCGTACTCGAATACGCCGTCGGGAGAGACAAGGACGCTCGTCATCATGGCGAGACTGCCGGAGGCTGACGCGACCATGTCGCTCATTACGTCGCCGTCGTAGTTCTTGCACGCCCAGAGGAAGCCGCCTTCATCGCGCATGACCCGGGCTACCGCGTCGTCGATGAGGGTGTAGAAGTATTCAATGCCCGCTTTTGCGAATTTATCCTTGAATTCCTCATCGAAAATTTTCTTGAAGATTTCCTTGAAGCGGCCGTCGTATGTTTTCGAGATGGTGTCCTTGGTGGCGAACCAGACATCGATGTTCTCGGCAAGACCGTAGATGAAGCAGGCGCGGGCGAAGCTTTCAATTGACGAATCCAGGTTGTGAATACCCTGGAGGATGCCGGAGCCCTTCATTTCCATGATGGTCTTGCGGATTTCTTTGCCGTCGGCACCGGTGAACACGAGTTCAGCCTTGCCGGGACCGGGAACGGCCATCTCGCAGTTCTTGTACACATCGCCATAGGCATGGCGACCGAGCACCAGCGGTTTTTTCCAGCACGATACGGTCGATGGAACATTCTTGAGCAGGATGGGAGTCCGGAATACGGTGCCGTCGAGTTCCGCCCGGATAATGCCGTTCGGGCTCGGGGTAAGTCCCTTGAGGTTGTATTCTTTTACGCGGTCCTGATTGGAGGTGATGGTGGCGCACTTGACTCCGACACCGAGCCGCTTGATGGCTTCGGCGGACGCATAGGTTATCGCGTCATCCGAATCGTCGCGAGCCTTCAGTCCGAGATCGAAGTATTCTGTCTTGAGGTCCACGAAGGGTTCAAGAAGCTTGTCCTTTATTACCTTCCACAGAATGCGGGTCATCTCGTCGCCGTCAAGTTCCGCGATCGCGTTCTTCATTGGTATCTTGCTCATGTCGGTTCCTTAAAAATTGGATTCTTTGAGGCATTGTAGTGAAAAAGCCCCGCAGGTGCAAGAATGTATCCTGATTGCTTGACCCGTTCCGCGTCTCCGGCGTACAACTAATGATGTATGGAAAACCGGGGAATGTACACACGAGTTGATGAAGTTCTCGACACCGCGCTCGAATCGGGCCTCATGATTCTCAAGAATGGCGGGGAGACCTACCGGAGCGAGGAAGCCATGATTTCCATCGCAACGTCTCTGGGGGCACAGCGTCCTTCCGCGTTTGTCACTCCTACCGTTGTCATGCTCACCTGTTTCGATACGGCCGGGCACAGCCACACCCGGATTCAGCGGGTTACGGAGCGGACAATAAATCTCGGCATTGTGGCACGTGTCAACGCGTTGGCCCTGCGGCTCAAGACCCGTCCTCATGTTCGTTCTCCGGCGCTTGTTGCCTCCATCCTCGATCGTATACAGCGGGCCCGGCTGTACACGCCGGCGAAGGTTGTTTTTGCCACGGCGCTGTCGGGCTTCTGTTTTTCTCTCCTCTTCCGGGGGACGCTCCGCGAAGCGGCAGCTTCCTTTGTTATCGGCGCGGTATTGCGCACGGTTCTCTTTCTGGTTTCATGGCTCAAACCCTCGTCGTTTGTGTCCGCGGTAACCGGCGGCGCGGTTATATCCCTCTGTTCGGGCCTTGCCGTATGGGGCGGCTGCATTCAGTCCACCGGTAATGTGAGCATCGCCGTGCTCATGGCCCTGGTGCCGGGCGTGGCCATCGTGAACGCCATCCGCGACATCATCGCGGGTGACCTCGTAGCCGGCTCGGCCCGCCTCCTTGACGCCTTCGTGACCGCCGCCGCGCTATCCATCGGTGCGGCCTTCGGTCTGGTTCTTTTTCCCGTTGAAAAGGCGTATACCTCCGCCATACTTGCGCGGCCCGAACTGGTTCCCGCGTTCATTCTGGCGTTTTTCGCCTCAGGGGCCTTTGCCTACTTCTATTATAGTCTCCGCCGCGACCTGTTCTGGTCGGCGTTGTTCGGCGCGTTCGGATGGATCGTGTACCTGATCGTGTCATCATTCTCGGTGGGGCCCGCGGCGGGAAGTTTCGCCGGGGCGCTTGCAGTTGGTTTGTGTTCTGAACTGGTATCACGGATTTTCGGGAAACCCGCCACGGTTTACATAGTGCCGGGAATCATCCCGCTCGTTCCGGGCGGCGGCATGTATGAAACGATGCTCTACTCGGTATGGGGCAACCGCGCGGCTGCTTCCGCCGCGGGATTTTCGACGCTCAGCGCCGCCTTCGCCATAGCGGTAGCCCTTGCGCTCGTATCGTCATTCTTCAGGCTTCTTGACCGCCGTCTTCCGCGTCAGTAATGAGCACCTTGTCTATCCGGTGCGAGTCCATGTCCACGATTTCAATCTTCCATGAGCCGGTATAAATGATGTCGCCGGTTTTCGGAATGCTTCCATGCACGGACAGGATGTATCCGGCGAGGGTATAGTAGTCATTGACGTTTTCTTCGGCGGCGGGAAGATTGATGAGTCCCTCGAGGTCTTCCATCCGGGTATGTCCGCTTACCAGAAACGACCCGTCATCCCGGCGGAATATGTCCGGGTCTTCGTCAGGATAGTTGTCGCACGCTTCTTCCATGAGTTCACGGATCAAGCCGTTCCGGGTTACGATGCCTTCGATACCACCGTACTCGTCTATGATGAAGGCAAGGGGACACGCGGCATTGGCCAGGGCTCCGAGGGTTTTTATGAGGGTTACGGTCTCGGGAAGATAGACGGGTTTCTTTACCAGTGCCTTGAGTCCGCACCATTCGGGCGCGAGCAATGACTCAAGAAAACTCCGGGCCGAAACAACACCGACTATGGAATCGACAGTCCCCGCGCATACGGGAAACCAGGAAAATTCACCATGAGTGAGGACGAGGTCGCGGATATCGTCCTTTTTCATCGAAGTATTGATCCATACAATATCCGCGCGGTGAGTCATTGAAGCGCCCAGCTTGCGGTACGCGGGGATGAACAGGCCTTCCGGCTCCATGGTCCCCTGTTCGGCGCGTGTACGGCCGGTAAAGCTGAAAAATTTCAATCGTCCTGATTCCATGTACCCAGTGTACCACAGGCGAACCGGTGCAACAACAGCAGAAAATGCATAAAAAATACAAGAAAACTGCATAAATATGCAATCGCTACTAGAACAGGTGACAAAAATTGAGTATTGTGAAAATACTTAGTCGAGAGGTTCGTATGCTGGTAATGAAATTTGGCGGTACTTCCATGGGAAGCGCTGAACGTATGTGCAATTCCGCCGCGATAATACGCGATCGCGCCCGTAGTTCACGGGTAGGGGTTGTCGTGTCGGCGGTTAGCGGTATTTCAAACATGCTGCAGGACAGCATAATCCGTTTGTTCAAGGAGACGGGGACCGTTACTCCCGCTCAGTTCACCCGCGAGGTGAAGGATCGTCATGATACCATCATTGCCGATCTTGCTTCGTCCGTTTCCGAATTTTCCGCAGCCCGGGTACAGGAACAGCTGGCGCCCATCTATACGGAGTATGAACAACTGTTAAGCGCATCCGCCGCGTTCGGTGAATGTCCTGATACCGTTGAGTGCCGGATTCTCGGGATGGGCGAGCGCCTGTCCGTTCCAATAATGGCGGAAATCCTTTCGGCAGCCGGAGAAGATCTCCGGGTGCTCGATAGCAGGGACTACATCATTACCGACGGCGGTCCGGTCCGTGAGGCCGACCCCGCGTTTGACAAAATAGAAAACGCATTCATGCCCCTCCGCGCCTCGGGTGAGACTATTTTGCTCATGGGCGGCTTTGTCAGTTCGGATGTGTCCGGCAAACAGACCCTGTTGGGTCGTAACGGATCCGATTTTTCCGCCGCGCTCATGGCAATGGGCCTCGACGCGAAACAGCTGGAAATCTGGTCGGATGTTGACGGTATATATACCGCGGATCCCCGTATTGTTCCCGACGCCGAACTGGTTCACGACATCAGTTATGAAGAAGCCATGGAGCTGTCCTTTTTCGGCTCCAAGGTCCTGCATCCCAAGACGCTCACCCCGATCGCTTCACGACGCATCGAAACCTGGAGCCGGAACAGTTTTAATCCCTCCGCGCGCGGTACCCGAATCGGCCCGGCCGATTCCATCCAGTACGCTACGGGGCCCGGACCGGTCCGGGGTATATCCTGCCTTTCGGGTGTCGCCCTCGTGAGTGTTTCCGGCGCCGGGCTCAAGGGCCGCCGGGGAATTGCTGCGCGGGTTTTTTCCGCGGTCAGCCGCTCAGGCGCGTCGGTCCTGCTCATTACCCAGTCGAGCTCCGAGTTTACCATCAGTTTCTGCGTCCGTGAGAATGAAACCGAAACGGTCAGACGCATCCTGAATGAAGAGTTCGTTCATGAAATGCAGGACAAACTCGTAAACGAGGTTTCGGTACTATCGGGCATGTCCATTGTTTCGATTGTAGGCGACGGCATGATCAGTACCAAAGGCATTGCCGGTAAATTCTTTTCCGCGCTTGCCTTCGGCGGCATCAATATTCACGCAATTGCACAAGGCTCGTCCGAACGCTCGATCAGTACCGTAGTGGCAAAGGACGAAGGAGACAAGGCGGTACGTATCGCGCACCGATTTTTCTTCGACACCATGCAGACCATCGAACTCTTTTTGTTCGGAATCGGCGTGGTGGGCGGAAAGCTCCTGGAGCAGGTGCGTCTGCAGCAAAAAGAACTGGAAAAGTCTAATATAGCGCTCCGGGTTTGCGGTATCGCCAATTCCCGGGTCATGTGCCTTGACCGCAGTTCGCTCGACCTTTCCGCCTGGAAAGACCTGCTTGCTGCGTCCGACACGCCTTCTTCCGTGGACGGCATGCTCTCTTTTGTCTGGAGCGAACAGCCGCTCAATCCGGTGTTTGTTGACTGTACTGCGACCGGTGATCTTCCGCTCAGGTATGCCGACATTCTCGAAGCGGGCATTCACGTTGTTACTCCGAACAAGCGGGCGAATTCGGGTGAAATGGACTACTATCAGTCAATCCGGTCCGCTGCGGCAAAGAACCGCAAACGGTTCCTCTACGAAACAAATGTTGGCGCGGGTCTACCCGTAATCGATACGTTCCGCAACATGCTCAAGTCCGGTGACCGGCTCCTGCGGTTTGAAGGTATTATGTCCGGATCCCTGTCGTATATTTTCGGGCGGCTCGACGAAGGGATCCCGTTTTCACAAGCTGTCCTTGAGGCGCGCGAGAAGGGCTTCACCGA
>MWCL01000107.1 GCA_002070025.1 Spirochaetes bacterium ADurb.Bin215 | reverse complement strand
GTTCGCGTTTTTGTCGCGGATCTTTTCAAGAATGATCCTTCACGCGGAGCCGATATTCACGTAACTACCGGCGCCGAACTGGCCGGAGAAGCTGCGGACTCTGCGGCAGAGACGGAGGAACCGGAGGGTACCGGCGATGTAGAAGTTGCCAGTCCGGAAAGTTCTGTGCAAGCCGGCGGCCAGCAGGCCCTTTTCGAGGGCGGTTCCGCCTATCCGGTTACCATGACCGCGATATTCCGGGGCTACTGCCTCTTCCGCTTTGAAGCCGATCGTACCAACCGCGAAGAGCGGTACTATCAGAAGTCCGAACAGCTGACCGTCCAGGCGAAAAACGGCATCAGGATCTGGGCGTCCAACGGAAATGCGGTGAAAATCCAGATGATAGCCGGCGGCAAAACCGTGGATCTCCCCCTGAGTCGCCCCGGTGAGGTAATTGTCCGTGATCTCAAGTGGATACGTGACGAGGAAACCGGCCGGTTCAAGTTTGTCGTGCTGGATATCGACTGAGCATGCTCTTTTTTCTTGACCAGTACGGATGTGCGAAAAACCAGGTTGACGGCGAACTGCTGATCGGAATCTTGTGCGAAAAGGGATGGACCAGAACCGACGAGCCCGAACGCGCCGACCTCATCATCATAAACTCCTGCGGATTCATTGAATCCGCGAAAAAGGAATCCCTCGACGCCGTCATGACCGCGCGTGCGGCCTATCCGCAGGCGAAAGTCCTGCTTGCCGGCTGTCTTTCCGAACGCTATGCCGACGATCTCGCCGAATCTCTCCCCGAAGCGGACGCCCTGTTCGGAAACGGGGACCTTTCGCGTTTCCCTGAATTGCTTGACAAATTGTTTCCGACCGGATCAACAGATCCGACCGGGACCACCGTTCTCCGGCCGCAAATCTGCGGAGTACCCGAAGGCGCGCGCCCGGAGCTTTTATCGTTTCCGGGTTCGGCGTACGTCAAGATTACCGAAGGCTGCGATAACTGCTGTACCTTTTGCGCCATTCCGCTTATCCGGGGCCCGCTCCGGAGCCGTCCTATAGAACGAATTGTCTCCGAAATTGCCGGCCTCGTTTCGCGCGGCGTGTGGGAAATAAACCTGATCGGACAGGACCTCGGTTCCTATGGCAAGGATTTCGACGAAACGGCAGCGGACAGCGAGCACCCCGCCGGCGGCGAGCACCCCGGCGCGGGCGACCAGCACCCCGCCGGCAGCGAACACCCCACCGACGGAACGCTTTCACCGCTCGCGGAACTTCTGTCCGCCATCGGCCGTTTGCCCGGCGACTTCCGCATCAGGCTCCTGTACATTCATCCCGACAACTTTCCCCGCGACATCCTGCCCGTCATGGCGGCGAATACGCGGTTTTTCCCCTATTTCGACATTCCCTTCCAGGCGGGAGAGGAAACCATCCTCCGCAGCATGAACCGCCGCGGGAATCCCGATGCGTATCTGCGCCTGGTCGCGGACATCCGCAACGCCTTTACCGAAAGCCCGTACGGTATGGCGGTACTCCGTACCACCTTCCTGGTCGGATTCCCCCGGGAAACCGACGAAACCTTTGAAAAGACGGCCCGGTTCCTTGCTTCCCTCAGAAGCGTGTGGTCCGGCGCCTTTATCTGGTCACGCGAGGAGGGAACCGCCGCCGCGGACTATCCCCGTGCCCCTGCGAAGAAAACCGCCCAAAAACGCCTCGACACCTTGCTTGAGATTCAGCGCCGTATGACGCCGGAGGAGCTCGCCTTCTTTGTCGGAAAGCGCGTCGAGGTGCTCGTGGAAGAACTCATCCCCCTTTCGGACGAAGAAGTCGCGGAAAGCGAAAAGAACGGCATTCCGCCATCCCGTCTTGCCCTCGCGCGCGCCTGGTTTCAGGCACCCGAAGTGGACGGTTCGGTCGTTCTCCAGTTCGACGAAGGTTCGCGCGATTCCCGCGGGAATCCGGTCGTACCCGGCTCTGTTGTAGAAGCGCTCATCATGCAGGTGAACGGTATTGATGTGGAGGCGGTGCTTCCATGACGGGAGGCAGCCTGTGACCCCGGAGACGTATCTTTCCGTATTGAACAGCCAACAGCGCGAGGCCGTGACCCACGAGGGTTCGCCCCTGCTCATTCTCGCCGGTGCCGGCTCGGGGAAAACCCGGGTTATCACCACCAAGATCGCCTGGCTCATTGCCGAGCGGGGGGTGGAAAGCGAATCCATCCTCGCGGTCACCTTTACGAACAAGGCGGCGCGCGAAATGGCCGAACGGGCGCGGCGGCTCGAACCCCGTTCGGAACGCTCCGTACTCCGGACCTTCCACTCGTTCGGCGCCTGGTTCCTCCGCCGGAACGCGGCTCTTGCCGGACTCGATTCAAACTTTACCATTTATGATGACGACGACGCGACAACCCTGCTCGGCAAGGCGCTACCCGCGCTCACCCGCCAGCAGGTGTCGGCCATCGTCCACCGTATATCCCGCGCCAAGGACTACTGTTACGGCCCGGACGACCCGCTTCTGGCGGAGATAGACTCGAATCCCGACTTTGCCGACGCCTACCGCCTCTATGAAAAGCGCCTTCGCGAAACCGGCAATGTGGACTTCGGCGATCTCATCCTGCTTCCGGTGCGGGTCATGAACGAACACCACGAAGTGCGCGACCGCCTGCGGTCCCGCTTTTCCGTCGTCATGGTCGACGAATATCAGGACTCCAACGTCGCCCAGTTCGAGCTGCTGCGCGCCATAACCGGCCCGGAGACCTATCTCTGCGTCGTGGGTGATGATGATCAGTCCATCTACCGTTTCCGCGGTGCGGAAGTGCGGAACATCCTCACCTTCGCGGACACCTTCCCCGGCACCACGGTTATCCGTCTCGAACAAAACTACCGTTCCAAGGAACCCATCCTGGACATTGCGTCGCAGGTGGTTGCCAAAAACGAAGGCCGTCTCGGCAAGACCCTCGTCGCCGTGCGGGGCACCGGACGGAAGCCGGTGCTCGTGTTTCCCGGCTCCCAGGACGACGAAACCGCCTTTTGCGCCGAGCTCATCTCGAACGCGCGCAAGCAGGGCGTCCCCTGGCAGGACTGGGCCATCCTCTACCGCACCAACGCCCAGTCGCTCGGTTTTGAAACCGAGTTTTTGCATCGCAAAATTCCCTACAAAGTCGTCGGCTCGCTCAAATTCTACGAGCGCGAGGAAATCAAGGACGCCCTTGCCTTTCTCTCGCTCGTCCTCAACGGCCGCGACGAGGTTGCCTTTCACCGCATCGCCAACAAACCCGCCCGCGGGCTCGGCGAGGTATCCCGGAACCGCATCATCGACGAATACAGGCGCGACGTGTTTGACCCCGATTCGGTCTCAACCGAACTCGGCTTCGACGAACACCCCGACATCATCTCGGTGGCCGCCCGCCTTCTGGAGACCTTCTCCAAAAAAGCCCGCTCCGGCCTCGCCGAGTTCATTCATGTAATAGAAACCATGCGCGCCATGCTCGACAAAGAGGCGGGGAGTGCCGCTGACACAAACGCTCAACCCGCTGCGAATGCCGGGAACCCCGCCGGAGCTGAACGGTCAACCGCGAAGAAGCCCAAAAAGGGTGCCGTCGGTCTTGCCGTCTTTGTGGACAAGCTCATCGACGCTTCCGGTCTTGTCGCCTATCACCGCGGGCAGGACGAGGTTGCCGGCACCCAGCGGGTGGCGAACATGCAGGAACTGGTGAACGCGGCAAGCCTCTATCCGCTCTCGCGGGAGGGTCTCGTCGAGTTCCTCGAGCACATCGAGCTTGACCGGTCCATGGCGGAAGACGATGAGAATCCCGATTCGGTTACGCTCATTACCGTACACAATACCAAGGGACTCGAGTTTCCCCGCGTCATCATTACCGGCCTCGAAAGTGGCATCTTCCCCCGCGACGACAAATCGGGCGACGATCTGGAAGAGGAGCGACGGCTCATGTATGTGGGCTGTACCCGGGCAATGGACGAATTGTACCTCACGAGCTGTTCCGTACGCCGCCTCTACGGCCGAACCGAGTTCATGGAACCGAGCCGCTTTCTCTACGAAATTGACCGCGATTCCATCGAAGTGCTCGGAAACATCCCCCGGACGTTCGGCATCGGCGGGGCTACGAGCTCTCGCGGAGCGATCAGCTCCGCCGGGAAGATGCCCGAAGACCCCCTTGCCGCGCAGTGGAAGCCGGGGAGAAAACTCTTTCATGACGATTACGGCTATGGTATCATATCGAAGGCGTTTACCGCGGGCGATGAACTCGTCATCATGGTGCAATTCGAAAACGGCGGGGAAAAACGCTTTCTTCCCAAATATCAGGCACACAACCTTCTACTGGTGGAACAGGACTGACGGATAGTCATTGTATGAAAAAAAAACCGGTAATAGACGACGAAACCTTCGAAAACTTGCTGTATCTCTCACGGCTTTCTCCGGAAAGCACGAACAAGGAAACCCTTGCATCCCAGGTACGCCAGATCGTTGACTACTTCGAGGTGCTCTCCAAATACGCCGGAGACGAAAACCCGTATGATGCCTATCCTGCAATTCCGGCGGAGGTTCTCCGCGGAAACGACGTTGGACCGGCGTTCGTCCCCGCCGATCTAAAACAGATGACACCGGAATTCAAGGACGGCTACTTCCGGGTGCCCGGGATGCTTGGAAATGATGACCATAGGTGACCTGAGCGTAACAATGCTCGCGGAAAAACTTGCCTCGGGAGAACTGGACAGTGTATCCATCGTTCGCGCGTATCGCGAGGCATGGAAGCAAGACGAAAAGTCGGAGAAGCCGCTTCACGGGTACATCGAGTTTTTTGATAGCGCCGAATCCGATGCCGTCGAGGCCGACACGGCACGAGCCGCCGGAGACACCCGGCCGCTCCTCGGCATCCCGTTCGCGGTAAAAGACAATATTTCCATCAAGGGAAAGCGCTGCACCTGCGGCAGCCGCATCCTGGAAGGCTATGTGGCGCCTTACAACGCCACCGTGATCGACCGGCTCATCGCCGCCGGAGCCATTCCGCTCGGTCGGACGAACATGGACGAGTTTGCCATGGGTTCCTCCACCGAATATTCATGCCATGGTCCTTCCCGGAACCCGGTTGACCGGGATCGCACCCCCGGCGGAAGCTCGGGCGGTTCAGCGGCGGTCGTCGCCGGCGGTCAGGCGCCGGTCGCGCTTGGAACCGAAACCGGCGGCTCGGTGCGCCTCCCCGCCTCGTACTGCGGCATCTACGGATTCAAGCCCACCTACGGCACCCTGAGCCGTTCCGGCGTGGTAGCCTTCGGCTCTTCGCTTGACCAGGTGGGGCTCCTTGCCCGCTCGGTGGACGACCTCGGTCTCATGCTTTCCGTCATGGCCGGACGCGACCCCCTGGACAACACATGCGCCGACCGCGATTTCTCGTCGCTCGCGCACCTTTCAGGCGCGGACGTATCAAAATTGAAAATTGCGCTTCCAAAGGAGTTCATGGACGAAAAAGGCCTCGCCCCCGAAGTCGCCGCTGTGTTTGAAGAAACCTGCCGGTGGTTCCGCGACCGCGGCGCCGCGATCGAAACCGTGTCCATTCCGGTACTTGAAGCGGCGATCAGTTCGTACTACGTGATCGCCCTCTCCGAGGCGGCGAGCAACCTTTCCCGCTTCGACGGCATCCGCTACGGGCTTCGCAAGGATCCGCTCGCCAGCTTCGACGATCTCTACGTCGCCACCCGCTCGGACGGGTTCGGCTCTGAGGTCAAACGCCGCATCGTCATCGGAAATTATGTGCTTTCCACGCATTTCTCGGGCGACACCTACCGGAAAGCCATGAGCGTTCGCGCGCGCATCCAGCGGGATGTCGCCGCGGTCTTTGAAACACACGACATCCTCCTGTGCCCCACGAATCCGGCGCCGGCTTTTCCGCTCGGCTCCCGGGTGGACGATCCGCTCGCCATGTACCTGACCGACCTTTACACCACCTTCGTCAACCTCGCGCGCATTCCCTCCCTCTCCATTCCGGCGGGGAAGACCG
>MWCL01000106.1 GCA_002070025.1 Spirochaetes bacterium ADurb.Bin215 | reverse complement strand
CTTCACTGCGGACAAAAGGCGCTCCGCGAGTTCTTCCACCGAGAACGGCAGTCCGTCGTATTTGAGTATGGTGTGCCTGATCGGAATACCGGTTTCCGTTGCGAGAAGCCGGGTGAACTGTGCGGAGGAATTGTTTTCCACGCTCACGATATGTTCCGCTTTTTCAAGGATGGCCGCAGCCCCGGCGGGGACGGGGAACACTTGTGAAAAGTGGAGCATTGCGACATCCGGCAGGGCTAATTCCTCCAAAGTTTCTGCTACCATGGGCTTCGTGGATCCCCAGCAGATGACGAGGGTTTTGTAGTTTTCCGCTCCCGAAAGAGTCGGAGGCACGGCCTCCGCAAGCAGTGCGGCATGCTTTTTCTTGCGCTTTTCGACCATACGGACACGCATGTCCATGGATTCGGTAATGTGGCCCGACTCGTCGTGCTCATCGCTGTCGGCGCAGACGAGTCCCTCGCCGTATCCGGGAATACCCCGCGGGGAAATGCCCGATCCGGTGAGCGCGAAACGCCGGTAATCCGGATCAGTCTGCATGATGTGCCGGTCGGGTGGCGTCTCCGGAACGCCGAACAGCGGTACATTGTACCGGGTGTCCACAAAATACTGGTCGGTAAGGATAAACGCGGGCACCTGGTATTTCTCCGCGAGGGCGAATGCCTTTTGGGTAAGGGTATATGCTTCCTCCAGGGTCCCGGGAGCCAAAATGACGCGGGGAAAATCACCATGCCCGCCGTAGAGAACGAGGTCCAGGTCACCCTGTTCGGTGCGGGTGGGAAGCCCGGTTGCCGGACCCGGCCGCTGTGCAAGATGCAGCACAAAGGGAGATTCGATCATGCCGGCCAGACTGATTCCCTCGGTCATGAGGGCAAATCCGCCGCCGGATGTAGTAACGAAAGCCCGCGCGCCGGCGTACCAGGCGCCAAGGGCCATGTTCACCACGCCAACCTCGTCTTCCACCTGTTCGACAATAATGTCGTGACGCTTCGAATAGTCCGCCATGTTTTGCAAAACGCCCGTCGCGGGCGACATGGGATACCCGCACATGTAGTCGCAGCCGGCCGCGAGCGCGCCGAGGGATACGGCGTCCGAGCCGGACAGCATCACTTCGCCTTTCGGTGTATCGCTCGCCGTAATCTGTATGCGTACCGCTTCGATCGCGGTTCCCGCCTCGTAGCCTTTCAGGAAAGCTTCACGGTTTTTTTCGCGGACCTCGTCGGTCTTGGTGGAAAAATGGTCGTACATGAAGGACGCGCCTTCTTCGGCGTCAACCTTCAACAGTCCGCATATGCATCCGGCCGCGACCGTATTTGCATACAGGGCGCTCCCCGTCTCTTTCGCGATTTGTGTAAAGGGCACGTCGATCATGCTCTCGTGTTTGACCGCGGCCTTGTCGCCGAGAATGAGGGTCTCATCCGTAACGCGGCTGCCCAGGTGCGCCACCGCTTCGGCATGAAGGGGAATGAGCAGGTCGATGCGGTTCCGGAAGGCGGAAACCCGCCGGGACGAAACACGGATTTCGGTCGAGTTGGTGCCGCCCCGTACCCGGGACATGAATTCCGAGGTCGAGTAGAAATGGAATCCGTTTTTTTTCAAAAATGAAGACAGGATACTTTCTATTGACTGAATACCCTGTCCCGCTTCTCCTGCGAGAACGATTACCAGATCATGGTCGATTGTTCGTGTCATGGTTCAAGTATACACGCAGATCGGGAATTTTGCCAAAATGATCGGAGTATCCGAAGTTACCACTGTGGCGGGTAGTACTCCCGTACATTTTCCGCCGTGATCACTTCCATGGGAAGATAGTACAGCGGTTTGATATCAATGCCGTTAAACCAGTCAACCGCCACTTCCATGGCCAGCGCGCCGTCAGCTTCAGCCGACTGGAGGGTAATGGCATGCAGGCATCCATTGCTCACGAGATCCTGCGTAATTTTACTGTTTCCCGAGGATACCAGAACGATATCGGTACGTCCGGCTTTTTTGACCGCGTCGCACATGCCCCGGGCTCCGTCTGCGGGATCGGAAAAACTGATTCCCTTGAGGCGGGTACCGAATCTGTTGAGCCAGCTCTCGGTAAGGCGGTAGGCGTCGTCATAACTGATGGCGGATTCCATGGCGAGACACTCCATGCCGGGCGCGATTTTCGCGAGCTCGGTCACAATGGCCCAGGTACGGGAGAAGTAGTTCGAATTTCCTTCCTTGTGCCTGATGACGGCGTACCCGCCCTCCTTGTTCATCAAGCCGGCAAAGGTCCGGGCCAGTTTGCGGAACTGCCCCCAATCATCGGGTCCGCTCCAGGAGATGATGTGCCGGAATCCTTCGGCGTCCGGAGTGGTATTGCTTCCCACGACAGGAATGCCCGCGCGGTTGATCCGGGCAAACCATTTCGAACTTTCCTGTACACTGGTTGGAGTCAGAATGACGAGATCCGGCTTCATCCGTATGGCCTGATCAACCTGTTTCGCCTGAATCTCCGGAGAATAATCGGCATTGAGGGTTTCCAGAGTTACCCCGAAGGCATCGGCCAGTTTGCGGCAGCCGTTCCGGTACGCCACATGGTAGGGATGATCGCAGGACTCGAGCAGAAGAACCCGCTTTTCCGCGGCGCCGTCTGCCCGCGATTCGGGAAGGGATTCCTTCACGACATTCCAGCCGGCGTACTCGAGATCATACCACCGGCGAGCATCCGATTCAGGATACCGAGCCGGATTGTCCGGACGCTCCGGGATTTCCTTCGGTTTCCGGTTCCATTGAACCAGACTTTTTCCGTCGCTTGAAGTGAGTGTCGACGTATCGATAATGGTAAACCGGGAAACCTCCCGATCGATAACACTGATGTTTTCAAGATTGTCATTTCCGGCGCGGGAAATAAACTCGGTCGCTTTCCGGATTTCCTCAACACCCGTATTGAATTCCTGCATGGCCCGGGATGATTCTTCCGACAGGTCGGAAACCTGCCCCATGCTCTGATCAATCTCGACCGTCCTACCCTCAATCCGTTCAGATTCTTCCCGTATTCGGTCAGTAAGGGTTTGGAGTTCGGTCAGTGCCCGGGTAATTTCACCGGTCCCCTGCGCCATCTCGCCGAGGCCGGCTATAATTTCGATGAAGCTGTCGGATACTTCCCTGATTCCGCCGGTCAGGCTTTTAATCGCGCCGTCTGTTTTCCGGGTCAAATCCGTCGACTCGGTAATTCCCTGCAGGATGTCCCCCAGATTGTTGCCGATGTCCCGCGCGTTCTGGCCGGTTGTTTCCGCGAGCTTGCGGATTTCGTCGGCGACAACGCTGAAGCCCTTGCCGTGCTCGCCGGCGTGGGCCGCTTCTATGGCGGCATTCATGGCAAGCAGATTGGTTTGTTCAGCTACCGAATTGATGACTGTTATCATGTCCTGTATAACGTCCAGAGATTGCGTAATCCGCACCATGTATTCCAGACTGCGGGACATGGAACTCTCTCCCTCATGCGAGAGGGCATCAAGATTGGTAATCAGGGATTTCTTGCCCTCGGACAACCGGCTTATGTTTGCTACGGACGCGATGGTCTGTTCTATGGCAGCGGAAGACTGATTTACACAGGCTGATTGCTGCTGGATCATTTCGGAGATATATCGCACCGCCGAACTGATTTCTCCTACGTCTTTTCTCGACGTATGAATAAACCCGCTTAACGTTTTTTCCCGCTGCGCCATGGCATTAGTCGTTGACGTAATCTCTTCGATTGATGCGGACATTTCCACCGCGCTAGATGCCAGATCACGTCCGAGAGAGTTGCTCCGGTCGATAACATTTTTAAGCTTGAAAATGATCCGGTGGATACGGGCGACAAAGACGTTGTGGGTCCGTGCGAAATTGGCCAGCTCATCCTTTCCGGTTACCGGAATCCTCATGGTCAAATCGCCCTCGGCCTCTTTCTGCCCGGAAAGAAACCGGTCCAGTTTTTGTATGCGGACAATCAGCAGAAAATAGGCACTGATAAATGAAAGAAAAGCGTACGCAACAACAAAACCGGCAACAAGTGGAATGGACCCGGGAACGGCACCTGGAAGTATCGTAACAGCAAGGACGCCCGCGGCCAGTATAATTATGGCGGGAACGAGAAACGCAAAAACGAGACGAACGGTCACCGGACGAGATTCAAGCATGTAGGCCCCCTGGTTGCTGATCTGCTATCATTCAGGATAGGGCACCATATTTGTCCTGTCAACCTTTGGGTTTATTGCCCGTTGTTCAACTCTTTCGCGTGCGCCTTCTCAGTATGTTGTCCACGAACGCGACAACGCCGATAAACGCGATTCCATTGAAGAAATACGCAACCTGCATCCACCAGGGCGCATGAAAAATATCGAGCACCGGCCAGCCAGGATAGGTCGATCCTGCACCAAGACGAACACCCAGAACGTGATACCCGATTATTTCAAAGACAATGAGCCCGGCGCAAAAAAGCGCAGCATTCGTTAGCCATTTGCGCCACCATTTGTCATGATGAAAATACGGTTCAACTACCAGATACCAGAACATCAGCATGAGCGCCCAGGCAAGCATGGGAAAGAGCATGAGGCCCCTGATTTTCAGGGTAAAAACATTATAGCTGGAATACATGTCCCGAATGACGAGAACGAAGATGATGCCAACAGAAAGCGCAGGAATCCATGCCCAGAGCTTGTTCCGGTCAAAAACCAGGGTAAACCCTAGAATGAGGAGTGTTGCCGTAATAACGGCAACATCGTAGCTTATTTTAAGAAGCAAAAGAAACGTTCCAAGACCTACCAGCCATGTCACTGCTTTACAGTTCAATTTGATTTTCACTTATTGTTCACTTACCCCCGGGAAGAATTATACTATAAAAAATGAAAAGTACGAAACCGTATCACGCTTAAAGGCGTTTCTTTCGTTCTGCAAGAACCGCCATATAGCTGCACTTCCCCATGTCGATAACACAAGGAACGACTAGCGAATAAATAACCTGGGTCCCTTTCTTTTCCAATTCTATCAGGCCGGTAGCGTGGAGCAGTGAAAGATGCTTGGACGCTACCGACTTGTTGAGCCCGAGGCTGGCTGCAAGCTCACAGACGCACCAGGGTTTTTCCGCAAGCCGCTCCAACAGCGCCAATCGGTCCGGATGGCCAATAGCTTTGAAGATTTCGGCAGTGAGCGTACGCCGCTTTGAATCTGAATCTTTCATGTGATGATTGTTGCAATGTTTGGAAACTTTGTCAATATTCTTGTTCCTTACGGAGCGCTTCCCCTTGACATTTCAATGCAATGTTTCCAATAATGGAAACATACGGAGGAATACCCATGAAAATTCAGATACTGGGCGCCGGATGCCCCAAATGCAAACAGCTTGAAGCACATGCGCGTGAAGCGGTTGCCACAAAGGGAGTCGAGGCCAAAATCGAAAAGGTAACCGACATCGACGAAATCATGGAAATGGGTGTCATGATGACTCCCGCGCTCGTGATCGACGGTGAAGTTAAAAGCGTCGGAAAGGTTCTTACCCCCGATCAGATCGCGGCGCAACTGTAATTGCGCGCGCAATTGTAGTTGCAGGGCAAAACTGCAAGGAGCTCAAATGACAAAGAAAGAATACAGTCCCAATATGGTTTTACTGGCGCTTGCCGCGGTGTTCGCCGCGATTTACTTCATGCCCTGGGACGCGCCGCGCGTGAGCAATGCGGTACTCGAAGGATTCCGCATGCTTGGCGACTATGCCCGGGAGCACGTCCTCTTGTGTCTGGTTCCGGCCATGTTCATCGCGGGAGCTATCGGGGTGTTTCTCAACAAGCAGTCGGTCATGAAGTATCTGGGACCGAGTGCTCCCAAGGCAGTATCCTACGCGGTAGCCTCGGTTTCAGGCGCGATTCTCGCGGTTTGCTCCTGCACGGTACTCCCCCTCTTCAAGGGAATCTACAAGAAAGGCGCCGGGCTCGGACCGGCCGTCAGTTTTCTCTATTCGGGACCCGCCATCAGCATAATCGCGATTACCCTCTCGTTTCAGGTTTTCGGCTGGAAACTCGGACTTGCACGCGCGGTCGGCGCGATCATCTTTGCGATCGTGATAGGACTCCTCATGCAGTTCATCTT
>MWCL01000105.1 GCA_002070025.1 Spirochaetes bacterium ADurb.Bin215 | reverse complement strand
ATAGGAGAAATCAGGGCAGAATGGCCAGGAAATCAGGCGTTTTGAGAAAGATTTTTCAACAATTTTGATAGCAGTAGTGTCTAGTTCCCGGATGGTACCCTCAAGTTCTTCAGCGGGCCGTTTTCGCCTTTCAGCGAGTTCATGATCGCCTGCAGGATTTCTTCGTCGCGGAAGTCAAATTTGGTGTCGGACGCATATTCAAGATAGAGTGTTCTGGTGTTTATGTCGTAGCCGTAATAGAACGATCCGGCGGTATGTTCATTCTCGTCAAGATTCGACTTCAAATGCGAATGAGTGGTGCCGTACGGGCCGGTAACTGCTTCAAGGTAATTGTTTCCCCGTATCAATATGCCCCGCCCCCAGCGCAAGCCGAACGGTTTGAGTGCCTGATGGCAATCGGCGTAATTTTTGTTTTGTATCACGGAATCAAAGCCGATGCGGATATGCTCGATTACCAGCCCCGGTCTCGAATCTTTCATGAAAATCCCCCCTGTATCGTATCCGTTGTCTGACCAAAGGTGCTGCTGCCAATTTTGTTGGTCAAAGTATACACGGAATTTCCGCGGTATGGATGCGGGTAATGGCGGCGGCGAGTGCGTCGGCGGCGTGATCCGGACGCGGGATTTCGGAAAGACCCAGCAGGATGCGGACCGACTCCTGCACCTGTTTCTTGTCGGCGCGGGTAACGCCCACAACCGCTTGCTTGATGCAGTTGGGCGTGTATTCGCCGAGCGGGATGCCGCGTTGGGCCAGGGCAAGGGTCAAAACCCCGCGCGCTTCGGCGACCCCCATGGCGCTCGAGACGTTCCGGGAAAAAAAGAGGGTTTCCATGCCGGCTTCGTCGGGATGCCAGGTAGTGATTATCCGGGTTATTTCGTCGTGGATGGCGAGGAGGCGCTCCGGATGCGACAAGGCCGCACTTGTTTCAATGTGCCCGTGGGCAACATGGACAAGGCGGCCTTTTCGGGAAATGACGATACCGTAACCGGTGCTCGCCAATCCGGGGTCGATGCCGAGTACGCACCGGTCCCGGTTAGTCTGCTTCAAAACCTTCGGGGATATCAATATTGGAATATACGTTCTGAACGTCTTCGTCTTCCTCGAGTTTGTCCACAAGGCGAAGCACCTTGCGGGTGGTTTCGGCGTCAAGGGTGCTGTAGGTGTCGGGAACCATGGAAACTTCGGCGGAGACGGATTCAAAGCCTTTCGCCTGGAGCGCTTCGAGCGTCGTTTCAAAGTCCGCGGGATCGGTGGTAACGGTGATTACTCCGTCTTCGTTGGCTACGTCTTCAGCACCGGCTTCGAGGGCAACTTCCATTACCTCGTCTTCGCTGGTCGCTTCCGCATCGTATTCAATAACTCCCTTGCGGGCAAACATGTAAGAAACCGAACCGGTCGCGCCGAGGTTTCCGCCGTTCTTGGAAAAGAGGTTGCGGACGTTCGCAGCAGCACGGTTCTTGTTGTCGGTAAGTACTTCAACGAGAATGGCGACTCCGCCGGGTCCGTAGCCTTCGTAGGTGAGTTCTTCGTAGTTCGAGGCGCCGAGTTCACCGGTACCCTTCTTGATTGCCCGTTCGATGTTGTCCTTGGGCATGTTGGCGCCGCGAGCCTTGAGGATGGCGGTACGCAGACGCGGATTGGCATTGGGATCACCGCCGCCCATGCGGGCCGCAATGGAAATTTCCTTGATGAATTTGGTAAACATCTGGCCGCGCTTTGCGTCGGCGGCACCTTTGGCGTGCTTGATTGTCGCCCATTTACTATGTCCTGACATGACAGCTCCTTTTATATGAAAAACAGTTTCCGGTTAGTTCCCGGAATAGTACCATAACGCAAAAAAGCATGTCAAGGCACGAAAAAACAGTCACTATTTCGCAAACAATGACCTTTTTCGCAAACCCTGGCATGCCGTTTCGCGGAATACAATCCGTTGTCTTTTCCCCGCCGGTTATACTTTACCCTTGGCTACGCATTTCTTGATTTCAGCCATGAGCTGTTCCTCATACCACTTTGCGGTATAGGGAAAATGTCCACGTACGCTTGGACGAAGTTTGGCGTCAATCTTCTCCTTGCAGGGATCGCAAATATCGTACTCGCGTACGTGATAGTAAGTCCATTCGGAAATCGGCTTGTCGATAGGTTTTTTGCATACGTCACAATAGAGCGTTTTCATGAACTTCTCCTGTCCTTAGAAAGGTTATACCAGTATGATAGCGCATGGCATCCCGTTTGTCGAGCATGTTTTTCTCATTGACATTCCCCGCCGGTCGGGTACAATTCGGGTATCATGAAAAAAAATTTTACCATGGCAGGCAGGTCATTTTCGGCACAAGAAGGGGTGCTGGTAATCGCGGAAGCGGGAACCGGCCACGAGGGAGATCCCGACCGGCTTGAAGCCCTTGTCCGGGCCGCAAAACAGGCGGGCGCGGACGCGGTAAAATTCCAGATGGTCTTCGCCCACGAAATCCTTCATCCGGAAACCGGAATTGTCCATCTGCCCGGCGGTCCCGTCCGGCTCTTTGACCGGTTCCGGGCGCTCGAACAGAACCCGTCATTTTACGAAACCGCGGTCCGGCTCTGCCGGGAAGAAAGTATGATCTTTCTCTGCTCGCCCTTCGGTCTTGAAAGCGAGTCACTGCTCGCCGCCCTTTCACCGCCGGCAATCAAGATAGCCTCACCCGAACTGAATCATTTCCCGCTCATCAGGAAAGCGGCCTCACGCGGCGTACCGCTCATACTTTCCACCGGCGTTTCCCGCCTCGGGGACATTGAGGCGGCGCTCGAAGCTGCTGCCGGCGCTCCGGCGGCCGCCCTGCTCCACTGTGTAACGAGCTACCCCGCGCCGGAGGAAGACTACAATCTCCGCGTTATAAAGACCCTCGCCGCGGCCTTCGGCGTTCCGGTCGGCGTGAGCGACCATTCCACCGATCCGGCGCTCGTTCCCGTACTCGCCCTGTCCCAGGGCGCCTGCATAGTCGAAAAACATATCTGCCTGTCCCGTGAAGGCGATGGTCTCGACGACCCGGTCGCGCTCGAACCGGATGACTTTGGCGCCATGGTCCAGGAAATCCGCCGGGCGCAAGGCCTGCCGGAAGATAGAATTCTGTCGTATATTTCCACTGCCTACGGACCGGACCGGGTACGTGCCTGTCTGGGCACCGGCGCGAAACGGCTCGCCCCTTCCGAACAGGAAAACTATGGCCGCACCAACCGGTCAATCCACTACATGAGCGCCCTTCCCGCCGGACACACCCTTTCCGCGGACGATGTGGCCATTTTACGAACCGAAAAGATTCTCTCGCCGGGAATCGGGCCGGAGTACCTGGATACGGTTATCGGCGCACGGCTCACCCGGGCCGTACGCGACGGCGCGGGTCTCAAGTGGGACGATCTGGTGTCGCGGGGATAAAACTGTCGCGGGGATAACAACCGGCGCGGGCGACCAGTCTGGCGCGGGCAGTCAAGCCGGCGCGGGCGTCGGCTGCGTTATATGCAGTCGGCCACGATCCGGAGGCCCTTCAGAGTCAGCAGGGGATCTACGCGGTCGAAGACGTCGGTTTCATGTTCCAGGACCGACGAAAGGCCGCCGGTCGCGATGACGGGAACGTTGGAGCCGAGGTCGGCACGCATACGCGCGATGAGGGATTCGAGGAGTCCTTTGTAGCCGAGCACGACACCCGACTGGATTGCGTGAATGGTGTTGGTCCCGAGGCTCGAGGGCGGCACTTCAAGCGGTACGGACGGGAGCTGGGCGGTGTCGCGAAAGAGGGCTTTTACGGCGGTACCGAGCCCGGGCGCGATGGCGACTCCGCGAATCTCGGCGTTCTTCCCGACCGCGGTAAAGGTAAGCGCGGTGCCGAAGTCCACCACGATGCACGCGTCATGGTAGGTGTCCCAGGCGGCGACCGCGTCGCAGAGCAGGTCGGTACCAATTTCATGCACGGCTGAAGCCGGCACGGTTACCGGCAGCTTGTCGTACACCGGCGGCGCGAGCACGCGCGGTTCCCGCCCGGTGAGCTTCCGTATCATGCTCGTGAATGTCTCGTTCAATTGCGGCACAACGGAAGAAAGCACGGTGGTCTCGATGGCGCCGGGGGCGATGCCCGAATCGCGGAAGAGTGAACGAATTATGGAAGAGTATTCATCGTCGGTCCGACGAGGATCGGTGTACAATCGCCAGTCCATCACGAGGTCGTCCCCGTGAAAGAGTCCGAGTACAATATTGGTATTTCCCACGTCAACAACCATCAACATGATCGGCTTCCTCCCCGCACATTATTGCATATTTGCACGCAGGTCGGTATCATAGCACCATGAGTGAACTGATACAACCCAGAATACTGAAAGGTTTCCGCGACGCATTGCCCGCGGAAGAAACCACCCGTGTGCTGCTCGTCGAGAAACTGACCGCGAGCTTCCGCTCCTTCGGATTCGTGCCCATCGACACACCGGCACTCGAGTACTCCGAAATTCTCTTACGCAAGAGCGACGGGGAAACCGAAAAGCAGGTATTCCGGTTTACCGATAACGGCGGGCGCGACGTTGCCCTCCGCTTCGACCTGACGGTCCCCTTCGCGCGGTTTGTCGCCGCCCACAAGGACGAGCTCTACTTCCCCTTCAAACGCTATCACATCGCCAAGGTCTGGCGTGGCGAAAAACCGCAGGCCGGCCGCTACCGCGAGTTCTTCCAGTGCGACTTCGACATCGTCGGTTCGGACTCCGAAGCGGTGGACTTTGAAATCCTCTCGCTCATGAAAGCATCCCTTTCCGCCATCGGCGTGGAAAAGATCACGATAAAAGTCTCCCACCGCGGCATCTTCAACCGCTTCCTTTCTTTGCGCGGCCTTTCGGACAAAAGCGAAGATATCCTCCGCACGGTGGACAAGCTGGCCAAGATCGGGCCTGACGAAACCGCGTCGCTCCTTGCGGAGATCGCGGGAAAGGACACTGCTGCCGACATCCTCACGTACATCCAGGGCGCCGGAAACCGGCCGGAAGACTTTGAGGCAACCCTCTCGCTCATGGAAAAAATGGCCGGCGGCCCTGCCGAAGACACGGAACGCATGCGGAAGATCCGCTCCCTGATGGAAGCGGTCGGCATCGAGTCGTCCTTTGTACTCGACCCGTCCATCACCCGCGGCCTCGACTATTACACCGGTATCGTCTACGAAACCTTCCTGAACGACCTGCCCGAGATCGGCTCGGTATGCTCGGGCGGCCGCTACGACAACCTGGCCGCTCTCTACGCGAAAGACCGCATCAGCGGCGTGGGCTCGTCCATCGGTCTTGACCGGCTCATCGCGGCGCTCGAAAAGCTCGGGCAAACCTCCGGACAGGCAGGCTTCACCGAAGCGGTCATTTTCAATACTGAATCCACCGACATGGCCGCGGCGCAAAAAGCAGCGGCGACCTTGCGCGCGCGCGGCATCGCCTGCGAAGTGTATCCGGACGCGAAGAAGATGGGCGCGCAATACGCCTGGGCCGAAAAAAAAGCCGTCAGCTGGGGCATCACCCTCGCCAACGGCTCGCTTGAACTCAAAAAACTCGCGACACGCGAAACGGAAACCCTCGCCTGCCCCAACTGCGCGGCGGATAAGATCCTGGCGGGACGATAACTAACCCAAAACCCGGCCAAAACGGCCACATTTCACCGATATAACCCTTTCAGAGGAGGCTCTCATGAAAGGGTTTTTTAGTATGCTCGCGGGGTGCGTGCTCTCGGGTTTCTGCTTGAGCACTATATCTGCTTGACAGATATAGTGCACAGGATTACAGTATGGGCAGGATACAATCATTCGGCGACAAGGAAACGGAACGGATTTACGGCCAGAAACGGTCAAGAAAATTACCGCCGGAAATTCAGGACCGGGCGCTGGTAAAGCTTCTCATGCTGGACGCTTCCGAAACGATTGATGATCTCCGGATGCCGCCATCAAACAAATTCGAAAAACTGGAAGGAAGTCTGGCGGGCAAGTACTCAATCCGGATCAACAACCAATGGAGAATTCTTTTCCGGATAACCGAAGCCGGTTTCTTTGAAGTGTCCATTGTTGACTATCATTAAGGGGGTACCCATGAGTATTGATAATCTTGAAATCCC
>MWCL01000104.1 GCA_002070025.1 Spirochaetes bacterium ADurb.Bin215 | reverse complement strand
ACTGAAGACGAAAGGGCCAGAAGACTAATCCCTGCGAGAAGTGCATCCAGGCGCTTCACTGCGGTCACATACGTTATGTCGGAAAGTTCTCCGATCAGACGGCACCGCTGGAGCACCCGCCGGCACTCAATCTCAAGAAGCTCGCTTGAAAGTATGGTTTCACACGCAAGCGCGTGCCGGATTGCCGAGTCTCCCTTCAGAACATACCGGAGGACCACGGATGAATCGAGGTACGCTACCATGATTCCCCGCGCTCCTCGTCCAGAAGTGTTACCGGGTCACGGTCAATAAGCGGGTCAAGTGGTTCATACACATACCGTGTCGATGCTTCACGTACAAAGATAGTGTCTTCCTGAATGGGCGATAATGTCGCAACAGGGCGCTTGTGGTCTACCACGGTGAGAACAAGTCCCCCCTCAATGCGCTTGAGTTCCGCGCTTAAATGAGTTTTTAACTGTGAAACAGAAATAGTCTCCATGTGACCAGTCTAAGACCTGTTTTACGTAATGTCAAGGAGATACAGCGTACCTACAAACTTCTGCAATATCTGAAGCCGAAATAGAAGTGAGGGATATACGGATGCCCATTGTGGAATCGCCGGATTACTGAACATTCAAAAGCAGGATCATACCAGGAGCCGCCGCGCAAAACTCTGCTGGTTCCGGTTGGCGCACCCGACGGATTCTTGAATGTCCCGGTATGGACCTCATTATCATACACATCGTACAACCACTCCCATACACCTCCCGACATGTCGTAGAGACCGAGCGCATTGGGCAGTTTGGTTCCAACTTCGTGCGTCATTCCGTTTGAATTGCCCCGGTACCACCCGTACGCATCCAGATTGGTATCGACAAACGAATAGTGCTGCGCATCATGCACCATCCGGCCATTCTCTGACCTGGTACCGGAATACGCACCATACCAGTCGGATGCGCTTGTGTTTCCACCGCGCGCAGCGAATTCCCATTCTGCCTCCGTCGGCAGCCGGTACCCTCTCTTCCGCATGTCATAAAACGGAACAATACCCTTGTCAGCGTCTTCACGCGTGTATATCCTTGAACAGCGGGAATTCGTATAGTACACACAGTCGGATTCCCTCATCATTCGCAGGGTAAGCAGATTACAAAAAACGACAGCATCAAACCATGAAACAGTATCGACCGGCCGCAAATTCGGGTTTTCAGCCGTACCGACAGAGTCATGCATGCCATTCAGATTCTCTTTCCTGAAATGCGATGGATTAAACCCCATTACCGCGGTAAACAATTCCTGGGTTACCGGATACTTTGCCATGGCATACGGACCAAGCGTAACGGTTCGATCCTTAATAAACACACCCCGCCACATCGCTCCAGTCGATTCGGAAACAATGGAATCCCAATAGCTGTCATCAACAGCGCTGATGGTAACGCTCCCCTTCCGGGGAATAACCACAACATCACTTGTTTTTTCATACATCAAGGAATCAATTACCAGATCGCCCGGTTGAACGACACCGGACGCAGTACAACTCACAACGACAAACACAACCGGGAACAGTACAAGAAGTCTCCATTGGTTTTTCATTACGCACTCCGCAGGCAGTATAGTTCGTATATCGCTTTTTTGCCAGAAAAGACCGATGTGCCTGACATGCAGTCCCTGCCGGAATATTTGCATTTGTCATTCCATACGGGACGTGCTAACGTTACTGCCATGAGAACACCTATTCGAACCATCGCGTTGGTAATTGCCATAATCCTCTGCCTTTTCGCAGTCGCCTGTTCCGACGGAGCCAAAGACAGCAAGCACGACGGTGCATCTCTCCCGCTGGATCCCCCCGAAACATTCACGGATGACGAGGCGCCGCTGACCCTGAGTCATGACGGCCGGAATTTTGAAAGCCCCTGGGGATACGCACGGGAGGCGAACGCAGCGCGCAACTACCCGCTCCTGGTTTCAGGCTGTTGGGGCGAGGGACAAGGTGAATATTCGGCCGTAAGCAAAACACATCCGGCCTTCGTAATCGACTACCAGAAAGACGGCGTTGGGGACGGCGAGGCTTTGGCGGACTGGATAGACAGCGCGATCGCGGCAGGCTTCCGCATTGACCGCACCCGGGTCTACCTCACCGGTTTTTCACGGGGCGGCTCGGGGAGCTTCCCCCTCGCAAAGGGCATGTACAACAAGGACCGATATTTCGCGGCCATCGTGCGGGTCGCGGGACAAAGCCAGTCGGACATTGGAAACGCCATCGCGGAGAAAACCGCGCTCTGGTACCACATAGGCCTCCTGGACACCGAACAGCGCGTACAGGTTGCGCGGGCAGCTCTCGAAAAATTCCGGGGATACGATTCGTATACCGACGCCGTTGAAACAACCTCAACCGCGCTATTTACGAGATAGACCGCAAGGAATATCGCACGACCCTCGACGAACTCGTCAGTCTGTTTGGAATTGCGGAACAACTTCCCGTCCAGGTGCGGCGACTCTCGCTCGGCGAGCGCATGAAGATGGAAATCATCGCCGCCCTCTTGCACCGCCCGCGCGTCCTCTTTCTCGACGAGCCGACGATCGGCCTCGACCTAATCTCGCAAGGCGCGATCCGGGATTTGCTCAAGGCGCTCAAGGGCCGCTTCGGAACAACCGTGATGCTTACCAGTCACTATCTTTCCGACATCGAAGACCTGTGCGAACGCATAATCCTGATCAATCACGGCGAGTCGGTATACGACGGCCCCTTGTCCGGCGTGAACGAGACCCTTGCGAACCGCAAGACCGTCCGCCTCATTTTTTCCGAAGAGCTCGCCGAGGCACGCCTCTCCGCGATTCCGGGCTTTCGTTCGCACGACACTAACTCGGCCGTTTTCGACGTTGACCGTTCAGAGGTCCGCGCTTTTTCCCGCAGGATGCTCGACGAACTTCCCGTTATCGATCTGACGATCGAGGACGTTCCCCTCGAAGAGGGAATTGCCCGACTGTACCGGGGGGAGGCCTCGAATGGCTGAGCCGCATTTCGCCGGAAAGTACGTAAAGTGCCTGGGCACGGGTTTCCACGCGGCACTCGAGTACCGCGTGAACTTTTTTCTCTCCGTCGCGGGCGCGATCGCTCCCGTCGTAATCCAGACGGCCCTCTGGATCGTTATCTACGGCGACGATCCCGCTTCTTCGCTCTTCGGCTTTACCTTCACGCAAATGGTCGCCTACACGGTCATCGCACAGCTTGTCTCGCGCCTGGTTCGGACCGGTTTCGAATACGACGTGAACGCGGATATCAAGTCGGGAAGCCTCGATCGCTATCTGGTAAAGCCGATCGGCTATTTCGGCTTCCGCCTCTTTTCGTTCATCGGCGACAAGATCGTCCAGACTGCGTTCATGGGAGTACTGCTTGTGCTGGCCGTCTGGATTCTGGCCATGGCCCTCGGTTTCGTCGTGTCCGCCGGCGGCTTCGTGCTCTTCGTCCTGTCGCTAGCCCTGGCCTTCGTGTTGAACTTCCTCGTCTTCTGGTGTGTGGCCCTTGTGGGCTTCTGGCTCACCGAGATCGGGTATCTCTTCGAGGCCGTCAGAATCGTGATCATCGCGGCATCGGGAGGCATACTCCCTCTGGCCGTTTTGGGACCCCACGCCTCGAGCGTGCTTACGCTCCTGCCGTTCCGCTTCACGATTCAATTCCCGACCGAGCTCTTGACCGGCCGCATTCCGCCGGAAAACGTCCTCGGGTCGTTCGCCGTCGCCATCTTCTGGATGGTTGTCCTCGCCGCGCTCGGACAGGTAATCTGGTCACGCGGTATCCGCCGCTTCGCGGCTGTAGGGAGTTGATATGCGGGAAATATTCAGACATTGTTCCATCTGGTTCCGTCTTGCACGGATCAACTTCATGAGCCAGATGGAATACCGCGCGAACTTTATTACCGGAATCATGATGGAAGCAGGCTATCTTTTGGCCAAGGCGATGTACGTGATCGTTGCCTACTCGGCGGGAAAGCGCATCGGCGGATTCAGTCCCGACGAGATCCTGGTCTTCGTTGGCTCATACGTAGCGCTCACCGGATTTTACGCCGGAGTCTTCGCGATGAACCTGTTCCAGCTCAGTCGCCTGGTGCATGATGGCTCCTTCGACCTGATCCTGGTCAAACCGGTCAACACCCAGTTTTTGGCAACCTTCCGCCGCTCGGACATGGGAGCGTTTTTCTTTGATACAATTGCCGGCATCATCATGGTCATCGTCGGCCTCGCGAGATCCGGGATCGCGATCGATCTTCCGCTTGTGTTGGGATGGTCATTCTTCGCTTCGGCGGGCGCCGCCGTCGGCTATGCCCTGTGGATCATTCCGATGACCCTGGTTTTCCGGATCGTCAGAGCCGACGCAATCGCGGGTCTTGCCGATACCTTCTGGGATTTCAACAATGTGCCGATGGTCGTCTACAACCGCATCGGCCAGGCAATCGGCGTCTTCGTGATACCCATCTTCGTGATCACCAACTTCCCCGCCCTCTTTGCGCTCGGGCGCCTTCCGCCGGTCTGGTTCGCCTGGGGAATCGCCGCACCGATCATCTTTGGCTGGATCGCGTCCCGGCTCTGGAACTCCGCCATAAAACAGTACGCGAGCGGAGGAAACTGAGCAGTCCCGCTCCCCGCTTCCTCAATTCTTCTCAAGCTCCCGGCTCCAGCGGTGAGCCCAGTCCTTGAAGGGCTCGAGGAGATCGAAGAGTTCGTGCCCGAGGGGTGTGAGCTCATAGCCCTGCAGCCCTCGCACGAGAAGCTTTGCTTCTTCGAGTTCTTTTATCCTGGTGTTGAGGATGGACGGAGAGATGGTGCCGCTCTTGCTTACGCAGGCTTCCTGCAGGCCACGAAAGGTCGAAGGACCGCGCGGCGCCAGGTTCCATAGAACACCCATTGCCCACCGCCTGCCGAGCAGGTCGAAGAGAGCCATGAGGGGAGCCCCTGTCGTGGAGCCGCGAACCGGTTTCCCGGGTTTTGGTATAGACATAAAGGAAAAATACCATCCTGTACAACGGGGCGTCAATAGCCGCCCCGCCACCCGTCCCGTCCTATTTGGACAGGGAAGCCCTGTAATCGACCATCGTCATCCCGGCCCTGCCGATGTTGTCGTAGGGATATTCCTCGATGAAGGTGGTGAACTCTATCGCCGGGACTCCCGTCACTGCGATTGCCTCGGCGGTAACCCGCTCGATCAGTTCCTTCTTGACCTCGGCATTGGTCGGGGCCATGGAAATGGTGATAACTGGCATACTACATCCTCCTTGCCGACCGGCTTCTCCGACCGTGCTACGGTTATAATAGCTTGCTTCGGTTTTAATAGCAATAGCATACATACCAGCCATCAAATTGCACACGTTGCAACCCGGTATCTGTTTCATTCTGATAATGCATCCGTTTCGTCTATTCACGTTCGATGATATACTCACTATAAGGAGCATGACGTAATGATAAAACCGGTATTCAGAAAAATTGACTGCTACAGCCTGCCCGTTGACGATCTCGACAAGGGTATTGCGTTTTACGCAAGTCTCGGACACGCCCTCCTCTGGCGGGACGGGAACCATTCCGCCGGGCTCTCGCTGCCGGACTCCGATGACGAACTGGTACTGCACACCGACGGCCGCCCCTTTGAAACCTGCATTCTTGTTGACAATGTAGACGATGCCATCAAGTCAATCACCGAACAAGGCGGAACACTCGTTTTCGGACCCATCCAGATACGCATTGGAAAGTACGCCCTGCTCCACGATCCCTGGGGAAACCCCCTGCCGATACTGGACTTCTCCAACGGGAAACTCGCGACGGACGAAGCGGGGAACGTTATCGGGAATCAAACAACTTCAGATACTCAGTAAAGACAAATACCCGGTTCCGTTGATAACCGGTAGTCTCCGTCAAGATTTTTTTCTCTACAAACACTTGCACAAGATCATTTGCCGCTTTCGGAGAAAGTCCGGTGAATATCTGTACATCACGGATGTTTATGATCGGCTTGCTGAACAGGTTATGGAAAAGGTCAAGCGCTTGCCGTGATCTCTTTCCCATGAGGAGTATCCGCTCTTTCTCAATAGCATTCTTCAAGCTGATAATCTTCTGCAAGGTTTCGGACGATCGTGTCGCGGTTTCGACTACACCGGCCAGGAAAAAACGAATCCACTGATTCAGATCATTTTTCGTCCGTACCAGAGTAAGATTGTCATAATACAAACCCTTGTTATCTTCAAAAAACTCTGAAAGATACAGAAGGGGCTTGTCGAGAATACCCGATGAAACAAGGTATAACGTAATCAATAAACGTCCTATTCGCCCATTTCCGTCGAGAAACGGATGGATGGTTTCGAACTGATAATGCGCAATAGCTATACGTATCAGGTGAGGAATTTGCAAATGCGTATCATTCAGAAACAATTCAAAATCCGACAATAAATCAGGTAACTCCGTATGTGCGGGAGGGATAAACACGGCATCCGCCAAACTTGCGCCACCAAGCCAGTTCTGTGATACCCTGAATTCGCCCAAGGTAAATTATGATTTCTCTTATTTTACTTATACTGCGTAAAGTAAAATAAGGTAACTATTTATTTTACTTTGCTCACCATGTAG
>MWCL01000103.1 GCA_002070025.1 Spirochaetes bacterium ADurb.Bin215 | reverse complement strand
GCGACAGCGACTTCTTTTTCCCAATAGGTCTCTACGGAACGCGCCTTTACCAGTTCCATTTGATATCCGTCAAGACAAACCGTTTCCCAACCATACGCATTGAGCGCGTCGACGGGACCACGGATTGCATGGTTGTCTGCAAAACCGTTCGCCGGAACAACCGGCGAATCATATACTATAACACCGTAGGTTTTTTCCAGTTCAGCATACTGACGTTCAGCAGAATCCGTCGAAGGCAGATACATGTCCGCAAACCAGAACCAGGCCTGCTCATACTCACCACGTGCAAGAGATTCGCCGATGACGGCCTCATATTTTTGGCGGATCTTGTCTGTACAATTCCCGCGAAATTCCGCAAGAGAACCGAAATCTTTCAGTACACCTGGATCAGCGGAGAAGAGCGTATTCAAGGAAACAGCGCGATACAATACGATCTTGGCTTCATACTCGGGAAGCAGCACGTTTTCATAGGTATCTTTTGCTGCTTCATAGGCATATACATTTCCCGGCGGTGATATCCCGGCATACTCTTCAGGCAGGGGCTCTTCCGGTTTTTCAAAACCGAATATTTGCCCGATGTTCTTATCGCTGAATACATCCTCCATGACAGCATTCGTATAGAACGAATCAAACCAGGACTCTGTGGACTCCGGCAGACTTCCCGTCAGAAAACGTGAAATTTCAGCTTGCCAGTATTCCCATGTATGGATTGTGTTTCCATTCTGAAGGCCTTCCAGATACCGGGACAGTGTGCCGCTCTCACGATACCTTCGAATAGTTCGTCAATCTTCTCAAGAACCCGGTGCTCCATCCAGCGGGTTAACCGCTGCTGTACACTCCATGAACCGGAAAACAGTCTTCCGATAATGGGAGAATAAATCCCGCAACTGTTGTTCAAAACATCAGAAGTCATTTTCCCCAGGATCGCATCAAGTATTCCTGGTGCATCCCACGACATCGTGTATTCATTGAACGGATTTCCGTCCGGTATTGAGGATAACCAGTAGACAATACTTTCCCGGGAGGTTTTCATCATTTGCAGGGAACGGTTCAGGTTGTCCACGGTGTCCCCGATTTCTTCTGCAAGATTATTCCTGCTTTCCGCCATCCCGGCCTCAAGCTCGTCAATTGCTGCCTGCTGGGCTTCCCGCAATGCGTTGAATTCAGCGTAAAAAAGTTCTTCTCCCTCCTGCCGCAACGAGTCCAGTTCGACAAGCCATGCCCGTTGTTCAGCATGAATGGTCTGCAGAGCCGCTTCCCACGCTTCCATTCCCGCCGCAAGATCTTCTCCGGCTTTTTGTTCCCATTCCATCCGGCGTGTCAGGATAGCTTCTCCGGCTTCATTCCAGAGTTCCAGACCACGGGCCAATTCCAGACGGAATTGTTCCTGCCAGGCCTCCCCGTCCAGCAGACGTGAACCGGGCTCGGGGACCATGACCGTCTCTTCAAGGCCGGCCGTTAAAGTATCCAGACCCTTTTTAAGGGCAGATTCAGTTTTTTCGAGGATTTCTTCCGTTTGAACAGCGGCGCTCAGTTGTTCGCTCCCGCGGCGGAGAGAATGGTGGTCCTGGAGTCTCAACCTCCGGTATTCAGACTGCTCAATCAAGAAAAGCGCATCACCCTGACGTCGCAAACTTCCCTCCATGTCGGAGAAAAGGATATCCCTGCGGGATTCCAGAAGCAGCCGGGTTTTATCGTCAACAGAGCCTGCCAGTTCCCTGAATGCGGTCGCCGCACCGGAACGCCACCGGTCAAGAAGACCCGATTGAATGTCACGCGCTTTTTCGTTCCATCGTGCGAGTTCTTCCTCAAAGGCCGGTGTAGAATCAAGCGGCACCATCCTGGCCCGCCCCTCCTCATCACGAAGCACGCTTCCGGACTCCATAACAAACATGGCGCTGTTCCGCTCATCGCGCAGGGTATCAACGAACTCGGCATACCCGAATGAAGTGTAGTCCCGTACAAATTTTCCCAGCAACCAGTTTGTCAACCGGTCAGCAAGCGCATCTGACAGCACTTCGCGGTTTTCAGACCTGATTACTTCCAGTTGTTCCGCCGGAATTTCTTTCAGCTGTCCGCTTTCAATGAACATCAGCAGGTTCTGCTCCCAACGCGCCATGACCGTCCGCTCCCCCTCAAGCGCAATGGTGTCCCACTGATCCCGGGTAAGGGCGTAATCCGCCCGATCCAGCCAGGTTTCGAACAACTCCATATCCGGAAGCGGAACAGGGCTCTGACCGTACAGGACAAGGGCGGCAAACGACACCATCGCGGGCGCGGCAACTCGTCGAATTTGATTGAAATGACACTGCATGATCGGCACTCTTGTTGGAAGGTGCTGAGGTTTCATGGAGTGATACTTGCATTGAACAGAGAATGATCCCGGCCGCGGGGCCCGGGGAGATGGGAATAAAAAACCTCTTCGGGGTACATACGTTCCCCGAAGAGGTATATAGACAGGATGTAATCCGGTGGCCAACTTTTCAGCCGGATTTTTTTCTTTTTTTACTTTTCCCGGATCATGGTGCTGGCTTTCCCGATCATGTCCCGGAGATCAGTAAGGTCGGCACTCAGCATGACTTTGGAACCGGACTTCGCGATGCCGCCGACCGCGGAAACCCAGTCTTCCGAGACACGCAGGTTGGCAGCTTCTTCACCGCCCTTCGCGTTGATGGCTGCGGCAACCTTGCGGATACCCTCGGCGGTAGCGCGGGCAACGGCAACTATTTCGTTTGCCTCACCTTCCGCTTCGTTTATCATCCGCTGCCGCTGACCTTCGCTCAGGTTTACCGCCTCTTCGTATGCGGCCTTGGAAAGATTGATCTTGGTTTCCATCTCACCGATTGAACGTGCAATCTCGGCGCGCTTCTCGCGTTCGGCCTTCATCTGCACTTCCATGGCGTCCATGATGGAATCCGATACCTTGATGTTCTGGATCTCGTAGCGGGTCACCTTGACGCCCCAGGGATCCGACGCTTCATCGACGGCCTTCACGACCGTTGCGTTAATCTTTTCCCGGGCTTCAAAGGTTGCGTCGAGTTCAAGCAGACCCACGGCGGAACGCATGGTGGTCTGGGCAAGAAGAACGGTCGCGGTTAGGTAATCGCGGATGCCGTAGCTCGCCTTCTTCGCGTCCATCACCTGGAGATAGAGTACACCGTCTACGCGCACCTGTACGTTGTCGCCGGTAAAACAGTCCTGCGCGGGAACATCAATCGCCTGCTCCTTGAGTGTCTGTTTGTACCGCACCCGGTCAAAAAACGGTAAAAGAATATGAAAGCCCGCTTCAAGCGTTCGGCTGTATTTTCCGAGCCGCTCAACGATGAGCGCGGTCTTGTTGGGTACAATGCGGATACTCCGGAACAGGGTAACCACAAACACAAAGGCGAAGATCGCCAGTAATATGAGTAATGGGGTAAAGGGATTCATTCAGCGCCTCCTTTTGCCTGCTTCGCGGCAGACTGGGCATACGACCCCGAGGGGCTTCCCTTTTTGCCCGCGGACTTGATCATGTCCGCGACAGTTGCGATTCCGGCAAGTTCGGCGGGATATACGGAGACATCGCAGTTTGCGAGCGTTGCACGGAACTGATCGATATAGCTTTCGGCAAGTCGGAGCCCCACCGCGGATTTACCGCCGGGAACCGAGAGCGCTTCGGCAATGAGGTTGAGCCCTTCGGCACTTGCCTGGCTCGTAATCTCGATTGATTTCGCGCGTCCTTCGGCAATATTGATACGGCGCTGCTTTTCACCCATGGACCGGTTGATTGCGTCCTCCTTGTCTCCGAGAGACACATTGACGCGGGCCGCGCGCTTTCCTTCGCTCGAAAGAATATCCGCACGTTTGATGCGCTCGGCGCGCATCTGGCTTTCCATTGCCTCGAGAATTGTATTCGTCGGCGTAATATCGCGGATCTCGTACCGGGTCACCTTGATGCCCCAGTTACCCGAAGCTTCGTCGAGGGCCTTGACGATATTATCGTTAATAGCCTCACGCTCGGAAAAGGTATTGTCAAGCTCAAGCTTTCCTATCTCGCTCCGCATGGTAGTTTTCGCGAGCTGGGTCACCGCAAAACGGTAATTCTCGATACCATAGCTCGCCTTTACCGGATCGATAACCTGGGTATAGAGCACACCATCAACCTGCACCTGCACATTATCCGAAGTAATACAGATTTGCGGATCAACATCGAGTGCGTCTTCCTTGAGATTTTGCCGGTAAGCAATATGGTCAATAAACGGAACCAGCAAGTGAAAACCCGAATACAGCGTACGGGAATACTTTCCCAGCCGCTCGATGATTACCGCTTCCCGCTCGGGAACGACGACGGCAATCTTGAACAGGACAACCAGGACGACAAACGCCGTCAAATAGACAAGAAAAACTGACATTTCTACTCCTTCTCGGTAACCGGCGCATCCACAACCGGCTCAACAACATAAATCATTCCATTGCGGGACACAATGCGAACCCGTTTTCCCGCCGGGATTTCGTTACCGTCAGACGTTGCATTCCAGGTGGTTCCACGGAAACGGATACGTCCGGATCCTGAAGAACCGATTGCTTCCGTTACTTCCGCGGTTTCTCCGGTGTCAGAATCATCAACCGAAGTACGGGATGAATCAAACACCGACCCGGCAAAAATCCGGGCAAAATGACGACGCAAAAAAACAATCGAAACGATTGAAAAAATCACGAAGATCAGGATTTGAAGCCATATCAACGAATCCACGCCGGGTATCAGGGAAAACAGTGCGGTCACGAGGGCCCCGAGACCAAAAAAGAAAATGACGAAACCGGGCATGAGCATTTCCATGCCGATACAGGCAATGCCGATTACCGCCCAGACAAACCAGGGTTCATACATGACGTACCTCCGAAAACATCAGTATAGCATATACAGAGAAATATGCCGAACCGTTTTACCAATTTCAATTTTTTCAACAATTTTGGTAGCAGTGTACTATACTGGTTAGTAGTGAAGATTCCTGAAAAGTACGCAGAAGAACTCGACATACTCCGCAGCAGCCACAACTATCGGGCATTTTCCGTGTTGGCCGCCCTCCTTTTCGGTAGCTGTGTCATTTTCCTCGTCCAGCACCTTCTTGTTCCGGACCGGTATTGTGCGGACTGGGTACACCAGCTCTATATCAAGTTTTATGTGGTAACACTCCTGACCGTCCCCTTTTTGTGTTGCTGCTGCATCTTGTCTACCGTTCCGGCTCCCGGCGGACGGTTTTTCTGCTCTGCATGCTGTTCAGTTTCGCCATGATTTCCCTCGGACTCACCCTGACTATTCTCGATTTTCAAAATGGCAGAAACCTTACCAGCGTATTCCTTGCATCGCTCGGTGTTACCGTCATGTTCAGCGGCCCGCTCATTGCCTACATCCTGACCAGCGGCTGGCTCCTGGGCATGTTTTCCATCGCCTATCTCCGTTTTTTCCACACCGTCGCCGATTCAAGCCTTATCGTTACAATGGTTTTTCTCGCGTCCCTCATTTTTGTCTTCGGTCTGTATGCCGAACACATACGGCTCAAGGCGAATCTTTCGGCGGTACGGATGCGCGATCTTACGCTTCACGACCAGCTCACCGGCGCCTACAACCGCCTGTTTCTTAATGAATACATACAAAAGCTGATCAGCGCGAAAAACCGGTACGGGACCACCCTTTCCTGCATCCTTATCGATATTGACCACTTCAAGGATATAAACGACACCTGGGGACATCCGGTCGGAGACCGCGTCCTTGTCACGCTGGTGGGAACAGTACGGGAACAGCTCCGCGATTCGGATACCATAACCCGCATGGGCGGCGAGGAATTCCTGATACTACTGCCGGAAACACCGCTGTATGCCGCCATGATCGTGGCGGAGAAGATCCGGCGCATCACCGAGAAAATTCCTTTCAACGGTTTCACGTTGACCATAAGTCTCGGGGTTTGTGAAATCCGTGACAAGGAATCCTTTGAATCCGTATTCCGTCGTTGCGACCAGGCACTCTACCGTGCCAAGGACAAGGGCCGGAATCGGGTGGAATCGTGCATGGAATGCTCGCCAGTTACCAGTCCGTCGAAATAGCGCGCGGTCGGGCCAGGATACGCTTCTTGACGAGTTCTTCAATCAGACAGGCCAGAACGTATTTTTTGCGGGTAAACAGACTCTCTCCGTCCATAACCGCTCCCCGGGCCGATACCAGCAGACGTTCCGACCGGTCAACCGCCCAGAACCAGCCGGTTTCCGTATCGGCGGGATAGCTGGAATGGAGCGTCTGCACCCAGAACTTCCCGTCCCGCAATACGGCAAACCGCCCATAGTCCCGATAGTTGTAGCGTTCAAGATCCCGAACACTGTTGATGTCCGGCAACGAATCCAGATGGATAATTAGTCGCTTGTTCTCATTCATGTGGTCAAAGCTATCACGTGAAAAAAACTTGTCACGAAAAATCATTACGTCCAAAAAAGCAAAACTCTTCATTGACGCCTGCGGGGATTTTCCTCCATACTTCTTTCATCATGAATGGCTTTACTTCCGGACAATACCGGTTTTCGCTTGACTCTCCCACCCGGGTACCCCTTGCAGACGCATTTTTATGGAATCCCCGCATGATCCTCCAGATGACGTGCCGGGGCTTTGCGTCCTGCCAGTACCTGCTGCAGGATACCGCTACCTACACGCGATCCCCGGTGCTCGAAGCGAAAACATTCCG
>MWCL01000102.1 GCA_002070025.1 Spirochaetes bacterium ADurb.Bin215 | reverse complement strand
AGTTCCCGGGATGAGGCGAGTTTTGTTCCGCCGGGGATAGTTCCTTTCGCGATGCGGTCGCGGAGCTGATTTACCAGCTGGCGGTACTGGCTCGTTTTTGCCGCGGGATCGAAGGTTATTCCATACATGTCGTCAGCATAGTGCATCGGTTGATTTCCGCGCAAGTGGTTCAGAAAAGAAGTGAAAAAGTGGCCCTTTTTTGGACACTTTGAACGAGCGTATACTTCGTCCAGATGGAGGATACACTATGAAAATGTTGAATTTCGCAGACACAACCGAAAAGGTAAGCTCACTGGCGCTCGGTTGTCTTCCCTTTGGTACCAAGATGGATACCGCCTCGTCGTTTGCCCAGCTGGATTACTATCTGGAGCAGGGCGGCAATTTCCTTGATACGGCCAATAACTACTCGTTCTGGGAAGAAAACGGGAACGGCGGCGAGAGCGAAAGGGTACTGGGCAAATGGTTTAGCGAACGGAAGACGCGGGACCGTGTGTTTCTCGCGACCAAGCTGGGCGCCTTTCCGACCGTGAGCAGGGAAGAGTTCTTTTCCTACAAGGGCGATCCCTGGGCGGATTGTACCGAGGGCCTTTCCCGCAAGACGATTCTGCAGGCGGTGGACAACAGCCTTGAGCGGCTCGGAACCGACCGGATTGACCTGTTGTATGCGCATGTTGACGACCGGACGACCGATCAGGCGGAAACGCTCGAAGCCCTGAATGATGTCGTGAAGGCGGGCAAGGTCCGTTACATCGGCTGTTCGAATTTCAAGGTTTGGCGGCTGGCGCGGGCGCGGGAAATTTCACGGGCACGCGGATGGGCCGAATACAAGGCGGTTCAGATGTTTCACACCTATTTGCAGTCGGAAAAGTACGCCGCGACCGGTATGGGCGACCAGATGGGAGACGAGCTTTTTGATTATGCGCGCTCCGGAGAAGGGGTGACGCTTCTCGGCTATACACCGCTCTTGTGGGGGTCGTATACTCGTCCGGAAAAATACGACGAAATCGATCGGCTCAAGGCGTTTGTTCGTCCGCAAAATACCGAACGGCGCAAACGGCTCAACGCGCTTGCTTCCGAAACGGGTTGGTCGGTGAACCAGGTTATCTATGCCTGGATGCTCAGCTCCGATCCGGCGGTTATTCCGCTCGTCGCTGTTTCAAAGATGGAACATCTCGCGGAAGATCTCGCCGCCGCGGATTACCGGCTTTCGGACGCACAAATGGCCTACCTCAACGCGCCGCTTGACTGACCTATTGTGCCTCGAGCCAGGTCATGGCTTCGGGCACATTGTCGAATATTTTGGCGTTAATCCCCGCCGCCCGGTACTGGGTAACCATCTCCGTGATACTCATCTTGCCGATCTGCAGGGCTGGCAAGATGATGGCCCAGTGTTTCCATCCGGCCGCAATGGTCTCGTAAAACCATACTCTTTGACCCCATAGACTGTCTTCCCCGGTAAGTACGAAGTAGTTGGTGTCGTCCGAGAGCCATTTTGTTCCCCTGTTGTCCCTGAGGTGCCGGGTAGCGGTCAACATGATGTCCTGAAAGGGCTTGCCGCTGCAGAACTGTTTCCATTCGTGATGGATAATCCCCGTTTCGGGATAGTAGCGAACAAGGGCGAATTCGTTGTCGGTTACGGTAATCGTGGTCATAACAAAATTGTAGCTTAAATTCAGGACAACTGCGAACTTTTTTCATGGAATAAACCACAATCGGGAGATATTGACCAAACTACCAAACTGTTCAATTATCTGCCATGAATTGCGTTATTACCTGGGTGCCTGATATTCTGGTTGTGTTGGCCCTTGTTGCCATTGCTGTAGGGCGGATTCGCCCGCTTCGTATCAATCGTGCAGGAATAGCGTTTACTTCCGCAACACTCATCTTGCTCGCGGCCTATCTCATGGCCGGCGGCGGGCGGGAAGGCCAACAGGCCATGAGCTCGCTTCTCGGTGAGATCAACGCGCCCACGCTTCTTCTCCTGGTATCCATGATGATCCTGGCGACAAACCTGTCCCTCTCGGGATTTTTCTCGCTGGTTGTCCGGAAAATTCACCAGCTGCGTTTAAGTCCGCGAATGCTGTTGTGGTGGGTCATGCTGGTATCCGGGATTTTTTCCGCGCTGTTCATTAACGATACTGCTGTTATCATGCTTGCGCCCCTGATCATCCAGTTGTGCAGAAAATTGTCTATTGATCCCCGACCGCAACTGCTTGGTCTTGCCATGGGATCGAATACCGGTTCTGCGCTGACCCTGGTAGGGAACCCGCAGAACATTTTGATAGCCGGTATATCGGGCCTGTCCTTTGGCCGGTACACACTGGTCATGGTGTTGCCGGTGTTTCTTTCGCTTGCCGTTTCCTGGACCTGTATCACGCTGATTTTTCGCAACTCGCTTGCAGCTTCCTGTTTGCCCACACGTACGGATACCGGGAATCCTCCCCGTGCGTACCGGCCCCTCATGTACAAGAGCCTTCTTTCACTGGGTGGATTCTTTATTGCGGTTCTTGCCGGCATGAATGCGGCCCTTGCGGCACTCCTTGCGGCGTCTGTCCTGCTCGTTACACGGCGTCTTGCTCCGTCCAGGGTGTTTCAGGGAATCGACTGGACCCTGCCGGTCTTTTTTTGCGGGTTGTTCGTTATCACGGGTGCCGCGCGTTCCACCCACGTTTTTCAGTATCTTGAGACAGTGCTCCTTCCCTTATTTGCGCGAAATGAACTGTATCAGGCCGGGATTATCAGTGTATTCTCCCAATTCATTTCCAACGTGCCGACGGTCATGCTTCTTTCGCCCATCATGGTTACGGTGGCCGACCCGGAGCTCGCCTGGACACTTCTTGCCGCGGTTTCCACAATGGCCGGCAATCTGACCATCCTCGGCTCCGTTGCCAATCTGCTGGTTGCAGAAGCCGCAAAATCCCAAGGCATGGAAATCGGTTTCATGGATTTCCTCAAGGCGGGTTTCTTTTCTTCCATCATTTCGATCGTATTGACGGTTTTCTGGCTTCAGTTGCTCATGTAGAAAACGCTACCGGAAAACCGTGTCCGTTATCATAACTGCTTTGCGAGAAAATCCTGCAGTGCACGGCGGTATTCTTCATGCAGCGGGTTTGATTCCCAGAGTGATTCAGCTCCGTGGCGCCCGCCGTTTTCGGGAACGAACAGCTGTTTGTTCCCGCCGGGTACCGCGTCGAAGAGCTGCTGCGCTCCAAAGCGTTCGGAACTCATCGCGCTGATGAAGACGGGTACCGATACTTTGGCCGCATGGTTGCGTACATGGTCGCCCGGCAAACCGTATTCGCGAAAGTACTCTCCGGGCGAAAAACTGACGACTCCGTCTACCAGGTCGGGCTTCTTCGCCGCGATGATTATGGCAAGAGACGACGAGTAGGAACTTCCCATCAGGATGATCTTACCCCGGGCGTATTTTTTCTTCGCGTACTCAATCGCGGCAACAATATCCTGTTCCGCGTCGGGGTACCCCGTGTCCTTCCCGTTTTTCGCCGCTTCCATGAGGGTTTCGTTGTCGACCATGTTGATTTTGCCGCCGGCCCGCTGATCGATCGCAAGACAGTTGTACCCAAGACTGTTCAGCCAGGGCGCGATCTCTTTGTATTCTCCCCGGCTCCATCCCGAGCGATGGCAGAGCACGAGGAACAGTGCCTCTTTTTTGTGGAGCATGTAAAGATCGGCGGACACCGTGATGCCGTCCCCGCTTTTAAACGTAATTTTCGTCGGTACTTCTTTTTCTGTAGTGCATGACATATACATACCTCCAAGAATAACCAGAACAAGAAATCGGACAGGTACTCTGATGCGGTTGTATTTCACGGTATATCTCCTTGCGGCCAAACAGTGGTATATGCCTCTCAAAGTACCGGCGTGACGGGAGAGGGTCAAGAGGCAAGGGCTGTCCCGCGATTTTGATTGATGTATCGCGAACCGGATGAACTTGAGGTGAGGATTCCCCGGTTTTCGATGCTGGACCAAGACGGTTCAGCCCTCAGGGAAAGCCTGTCGCCTTCTGCCTTGGCAAGATCCCCATTGCCGGGGTTATAGCTCTTTGTTACTCCACAAGCATTTCATGTATGACGTTTTTGACTTTACGTATGGATTCTTTATCAAGAGTCCCCAGATATTTGATCAACCGTAATCTGTCTATTGTACGGATCTGGTCGAGTACTATCCAACCCTTTTTCCCTTTGAGCGTTGTTGATATCCGAGTGGGATACGGATGAGATTTTGTGGTCATTGGTGCGATTATAACGGTACTGATGACGTGGTTCATTTCATTTGGTGAAATGACGAGACAGGGCCGTGTTTTTTGTATTTCATGTCCTTGTGTCGGGTCGAGGGTTACAAGGTAGATATCGTACTGGTTGGCTACCATTCCCATTCAAAGGCCTCTGTGTCATGGGTGTCAGATACGAGCAGGTTGTCATCATTGTTTTTGTGCATGGTTTCGAACGCGTCCTTCCATCCCGATCGTGTTGCCCCTTGTACAGGTTTGAGTATTATCTGGCGGTCTTCCACTTCAAGTTCCAGTTTGTCTTCTATATTGAGCTGGTCAAGGAGTGCTTTGGGGAGGCGTATCCCCCGTGAATTACCGATGGGTATTACCGATATCAACATTGTGTATTCTCCTCGATGTAATTATATTGTGATTACTTACAAATTGTCAATTCAATTTGCATTGTATACACGAGGTGTGTGGAAAGCGGATCTGTATAGCATGGAAGAAAACTACCGGGCGTCGTCTCCCGAATCGCTATCCGGTTGGCGGTTGACTACCAGCGCTTGTTCCGCGGCTTTCAGGATTACCCTGCTCGAGGCGGTGGCGCCCGAGATGGCGTCTACATCAAGCCGTTGCTCCTCGAGGACGCGGGCGGTAATCGCTTCGGCAGGGCGGCCCCTGCCGTTGCGATGCTTTTTGATAACAAAGGCGATAATGGCCTTGTTCTGTACCGTTATCTCCACCGTGGCGGATACAAGCCCTTGTTTGAACGAACCAGTATACACACCGTCTTCGAGCGCGGTGAGGTCGGGGTTTTGCAGTACATCGTTCGACTGATCCTTGGTGCCCGAACTCCAGCATGTCGAAAGCACGGTAATAACCATAATCAACGTAACAAACTTTTTCATGACGCCTCCGGATATATAACAAGCATACAACGATAATGTGCTACCGTATATCGGACGTTTGTAGCATTCAAATATATTCCCCCGGGAATCCTCTGGCGAGAAGAAGCAGTGTTATTTCGGCGCTTCTTGTGATCATTGAGTTGTATTCTCATACCGCCGAGTTCAATGGAGGCCGGGTTCGTGTTGTCAACCGAATACAATACATTGATCTGATCCAGTGTCGCCCGTTCCTTTTCAAGAAGCGGTTTCACAATGGTGGGCGGACCGATAATGGAGCTATCCGTTCCCCTGATATCTGGCACGGCATCGGGAAGGAAATGGTCGTTGTCGTCATTAGTAAAGAGGATGATATCGCCGGGTAGTACCCCGGGACTTTTTGTCATGCTATTGAATGCGTCCACCAACAGTCTCCGGTACATACCCATAAGGATGACGGAACTGAGGCCGATGTTCTGTATTGATAACTGTGGCATTGTACGAAACTCCTTTTCGGAAACCAGGGCAAGTGCGGAGAGACTTTTAAGATAAACTGCTTGCCTGTGAATAAGATTAAACACTTTTCGATGGAGTTATCCAAGAGGGAAAAATTTATATGGGCTAACTGTATCATCTATGCAATTCTGTTGCAGGTTGACCGGGAAAATTAATCAGCTATAATGGCGGTAACAATCTCTTCATTATCGCGCCAGTTGCAGGTTGACCGGGAAAATTAATCAGCTATAATGAACGCTGGAGCCTTCCCACGAAGATTTGTGTTGCAGGTTGACCGGGAAAATTAATCAGCTATAATCAATGATAATGAGGCCTATCATTTCTTTCAGTTGCAGGTTGACCGGGAAAATTAATCAGCTATAATCACATACGTCAACAATTTTCGGCGGTGTTAGTTGCAGGTTGACCGGGAAAATTAATCAGCTATAATTCTTCGTTGCCGTCGATGCACCTGAAATTGGTTGCAGGTTGACCGGGAAAATTAATCAGCTATAATAGTTATCCAAATGTTAGGTGGATTCTTGCCGTTGCAGGTTGACCGGGAAAATTAATCAGCTATAATGGCGCGCAGCTGTTCAGCGTAACCAAGAACGTTGCAGGTTGACCGGGAAAATTAATCAGCTATAATGTTTTACAACCAGGCCTCGGTGCTACTCAGGTTGCAGGTTGACCGGGAAAATTAATCAGCTATAATACGCCGAGGAGAAACCTGCCCTGTTCTTTGGTTGCAGGTTGACCGGGAAAATTAATCAGCTATAATTTCTTTAGTATAACTAAAGTTTTGATTTTTGTTGCAGGTTGACCGGGAAAATTAATCAGCTATAATTCTGACCTAGTAGTACCAATTGGAATACCCGTTGCAGGTTGACCGGGAAAATTAATCAGCTATAATAATGTATGCTGGCTGTGTGTTGATTGGCCAGTTGCAGGTTGACCGGGAAAATTAATCAGCTATAATTGAATCATCGGCATCACGTTCATACAGTCTGTTGCAGGTTGACCGGGAAAATTAATCAGCTATAATACCTCTTGAATATATAATACTTAAATATTAGTTGCAGGTTGACCGGGAAAATTAATCAGCTATAATAGATGGGCGCGGCGATTGCGGCAAACATTGGTTGCAGGTTGACCGGGAAAATTAATCAGCTATAATTGAATCATCGGCATCACGTTCATACAGTCTGTTGCAGGT
>MWCL01000101.1 GCA_002070025.1 Spirochaetes bacterium ADurb.Bin215 | reverse complement strand
TTCCAGGCAAGATTCGTCTCTTCGGGATCCGCGGGCCGGAATACCTGCACATTGGGGATAACCCGGAGCGCTTCGATGGTTTCCACCGGCTGATGGGTGGGACCGTCTTCTCCGAGGAAGATGGAGTCGTGGGTAAGAACGTACACAACCGGCAGGTGCATGAGCGCGGAGAGGCGGAGCGCCGGTCGGAGATAATCCGAGAAAATCAGGAAGGTCGCGCAGAACGCGCGGAATCCGCCATGAATCTGGATACCATTGGTGATGGCGGCCATACCGAACTCGCGTACTCCGTAGTGTAGGTACCGGCCGCCGCGGCTTTCCGGGCCGTACACATCGGCACCCTTGATACCGACCGCGTTCGGACCCTTGAGGTCGGCGGAACCACCGACGAGGTTCGGGAAAATCTTCGCGAACGCATTGAGCGCTTCACCGGAAGCGGCACGGGTCGCTTTCGAATCGCCAGTCTTGTACACGGGCAGTTCTGCGGTGTCCAGACGGGAAACATCAATACCGCCGTCAACAAACGCGGCATCCCAGAGGGCTCGCTTGTCCGCGTTTTTGGCAGACCAGGCGGCGAACTTTTCGTTCCAGGTCGCTTCCGCGGCGGCAAGCTCCTTGCGGCGGCTGGCAAACCAGTCCAGCGCGAGCGGTTCGATGTGGAATTTCTTCTCCGGATCAAGACCGAGCGTTTTTTTCGCTTCCACAATACCGTCGTTGCCGATGGGTGCACCGTGCGCGGCTGCAGTGCCGGCAACAGTAGGAGCACCCTTTCCGATGACGGATTTGAGCATGATGAGGGTGGGCCGATCGTCGGCCTTTGCTTTGGCCACAAGCCCTTCAATGCCGTCACAGTCGTACATGTCGCCGGAGAGCACCTGCCAGCCATAGGCTGCATAGCGCGCGGCGATGTCTTCCTGCATGGTCATGTCGGTGGAACCGTCGATACAAATGCGGTTCTCATCGTAGAACACGATGAGCTTGCCGAGCTTGAGGGTTCCCGCGAGGCTCGCGGTTTCCGAAGAAACGCCCTCCATGAGGCAGCCTTCACCGACAAGCGAGTAGGTGTAGTGATCAACCGGGGAAAAATCCGCCGTGTTGAACTGCGCCGCGAGCATGGACTCGGCGATGGCCATGCCGACCGCCGAAGAAACACCCTGACCGAGCGGGCCGGTCGTCATTTCCACGCCGGCAGTGTACCCGTACTCGGGGTGTCCGGGACAGGCGGATCCGATCTGACGGAAATTCCTGATATCGTCGAGCGACACGGAATATCCAGCAAGATGCAAAATGGAATACAACAGCATTGAGCCGTGGCCGGCGGAAAGCACAAAACGGTCCCGATCGACCCATTCCGGATTGGCGGGATTGTGCTTCATGATTTTGCCGTACAGTACGGCAGCCAGTTCAGCCGCGCCAAGCGGCAAACCGGGATGCCCGGAATTCGCCTGCTGAATCGCGTCCATCGACAAGCTGCGCACGGAAAGGGCTACAGCATCCAGTTCTTTACTCATTGTTTATTCTCTCCTTGGAGGTGGTTTTCCATAATGGCAGTCAATTCATCAGTATCAGGTTTTGACCTGAGCGCGTCGCGGAACGGTTGCTGCTGGAGCAAATAGGATAATCCCGACAAAATACCCAGGTGACTTTCTGATCCCGAAGAAAGAATCAAAAACAGTACATGTACCGGCATACCGTCCATGGCGTCAAAATTGACCCCGCGGTCAAGGTAACATACATAAATACGCTCATTCTCCGTTCCGGAAACCAGGGGCACCCGCGGATGCGGCAAAGCCACCCCGTATCCAATGGAAGTACTCATGAGTCGCTCGCGTTCCATGAGACCGGTTAACAACGCATCCGGGCTAACCCCGGCGGGAAGAGAAATCCGGGACACAGCGTCGGTAAAAACTTCCTCCGCAGTAGCCCCGGTTATATGATAATACACTCCCCCGGAGCGTACCATCCCGATTATCGTACCGGATTCATTCATCAGGATTCTCCCCCTCTTTTATAACGGAAAAACGTTTTTTCATCAAACCGGGCAACACTTCCTGAATAGATGTTTTTGTCTCGAAAAAGCTCTCCTCCATACCTTCCACGCTTAACCAGAGCGATTCCATTTCGCCGGCATCCGGCGTTTCCGTTGTGGAAAGAATTTCAAGGGCTGAAATGGTATGCGCCATTATTTGGCCAAGCACCACGGCACCTTGATCCGGTATCCGGTTCGGACGAATCCCTGCGTTCTGCAGATGCAGGATAAAAACCGTCAACGCATTATGCAAAATGACGAACCGGTTTCGCAACATCCCCTGTTCATGATCGGCAAACCAGTTATAGTGCTCGCCGAAACGGGAAAGCCGCTGGGTAACGAACCGTTCAATTGCCGGAGGAGTAAATGACGGGGAGGTATCATGAATCGGCACCAGACGATCAAGCAGGTCCCGCACCGCCGTTTCACGCCGAAACAGAAAATCCAGAATATACGCATCGATGATGTAGTTTGAAACCGGAAGACCGAGCTGCATGAACGACTCTTCCGCCGGGTTGGCGGGAGCCGATACTATGGCCATGTTCCAGGTACCCTGCGCGGGAATTTCGGTATCCCGGTACCAGAGACGCGACTCGACTCCGTACGGCTCAATTCCCGTTTTCTCGCTCCAGTCGATAAAATCATTGAGCGGAGCGGCATCCGGATTGTCCAGCAGGGACTGATCAAGATAAAACGCGAAGGAAAGCTGTTCTTCCATGCTGGCGCCCGGACCGAACAACTCGAACACGTTTACAAGGCTTTCCTCAAGCAGACGCATCCATTCTTTCTGGCGGCGCTTGTGTATGCGGGACGCCGGCAGGACCGAAAGATTGACGATACCGCGATACCAGTCCACAACCGTAGCCTGAATCAGGTCCCCCGGTGAAAACGTATCCTTCCAGTAAACATCCTTCATATCCACGGCCATGACGGTACATTCTTCGGGATCTACATAGTCATTTTCCGAGAAAAGCTCCCGGTTCTTCTCGTTGTCGAGCGCCAGAAACTGCGGGGTGTACTCTTCACCGAAAAACCGGTACAGGGAATACAACGAAGCCGTACTCATCAACACGGGGGTACGGTGAAGGGTGCGTGATCCGGAAACAAACGACAGCTCGTGGGGAAGCAGGGCAGGATTTACAAACGGAACCAACCGGGATCCCGGTATCAGAATTCCCCGGGCAACTTCCTGCGTGGACGGGCGTATCAACAGTTTTTTCCCCGTGAAGAGCCCGGCGCGGGTTATCCAGTACTCGCCACGGCCGTCATCGGAAAGATTGACGTAGGCAAACTGGTTATAGAGCAAATACCCGGAAAGCGTTTCCCGATTCTGACTGTTGAGCGGCGTCTCCAGAAATTCAAGAATGGTATCTATGGTAAACGGCTCAATACGCTTGTGTAAAAACGCCATGAGCCGCTGATCGAATTGGTCTTTCATCATGGTAAACTATAGCATGTTTGCGGAAAGAAGACACCTGCCGCGTCATGTTGCCACGCTTCATCTATCCCTGGACCACACCTATTGTGTCATATTGACCCTTATATCAGCATCTTTTTGACACAGAGTGTAAAATCTCCACAAACCGCCGTCCCGCGAAAATCCTTGTTTGTTAAGTCTATATATAACAAGGATTTATGTAAACATGAATTCCCTAAAAAGTTGGCACGAATGTTGCTTTACTATATATGAACGCGGTTAAAATCCGCGGCCCCCGTTCGGGGGTGAAAAAAATACCATAAACCCATGGAGGTACAATATGAACGCACTACGTCTTTTCAATCCGTCTTTCGCGAACGATCTTTTCGACGCCTTTGATCGTGACCTTGGTATCGGATCCACCAGTTTTACCGCGCCCAAGGTTGATGTTCGTGAAACCGACAAGTCCTACATCATGGACATGGATCTTCCCGGCCTTACCGAGAAAGATGTTGAAATCAGTCTCAAGGACCGCGTCCTGACCATTTCGTCGGTACAGGAAGCAGAACGGGAAGAAAAGAAGGGGAAGGAAGACAAGGAGGAATTCATCATCCGTGAACGGCGCAGCGCATGCTTCTCCCGCAAGTTCTCCCTTCCGGAAGACATTGAAGCGGACAAGGTATCCGCCGAGTTCAAGAACGGGGTTCTCACCATTGATATTCCCCGCCGACCCGAAGTACAACCCCGGCAGATTGCCATCAAATCTGCGTAACACGCTTCTTCTCCGCACGAAACGCCGCCTACGGGCGGCGTTTTTATTGTGCAAAACGCCCCGTTCGGCTAGAATCCGCTTCATGAAAACACACCACACTCATCACGAGGGAGAACCCTCAGGGCGGACTCAAGAAACCGCCCAATCCGGATTCCGTTTCTTGCCGGTCCTGACCGGACTCTTTGTAGGAATCCTGTTGTTGTCGAACATTCTTGCGTCAAAAATGGTCCGGATTGGCCCCTTTGTTTTTGACGGAGGAACGCTTCTGTTTCCCCTTTCCTACCTCTTCGGCGATCTGCTCACCGAGGTCTACGGCTACAAGGCGACGAGAAAGGTTATCTGGACCGGATTTGTCATGCTCCTCATCATGAGCGTGAACATCTGGTTTATCGGAATACTCCCCGCCGAGGAAACCTGGACCTTCCAGACAGACTATTCGAACATCCTGATGCAAATGCCCCGGATTGTTCTCGCGAGCATTGTCGCGTACTTCGCCGGTGAATACGTGAACTCGGTTGTCTTGTCGCGTATGAAAGTACTCACCCGGGGACGCCATCTCTGGGCACGCACGATCGGGTCCACCCTGGTGGGACAATTCCTTGATACCGCACTCTTTGTCGGTATCGCGTTCGGAGGCCTCTATCCCGCGGAAATCCTGGCAATCATGGCGTTGTCAAACTATCTGTTCAAAACCGGTATCGAGGCGATATGCACACCGGTAACCTACCAGGCGGTCCGGTTCATGAAAAACAGGGAAAAATGCGATGTTTTTGATCATGACGAGCACTATAACCCCCTTCCCGGTGCGCGATAGGCGTTTCTTACTTTCACAAAGCCGGAAAATCCGGTATACTTGACGAGCAATGGGTAAAACATACGTTTTTGTTAACCAGAAAGGCGGAGTGGGTAAAACCACTTCCGCAATAAACATCGGTGCCTACCTCGCCCTGGACGGAAAGAAAACCCTGCTGGTCGACTTTGACTCGCAGGGGAACATGACCTCCGGAGTCGGCGTTGACCGGAACAAACCCACCGTCTATGATCTTTTGGCGGGAACCGCGAAAATTGACACGGTAATCCGGAAATCTCCGGTCCCGGGTCTTTCCGTCATTCCCGCGTCCATTGATCTTTCCGGCGCGGCAATTGAGCTGGTTGACCAGAAGGAACGCGAGTTTTACCTGCGGCGCGCACTGGAACCGGTTAAAGACAAATTCGATTACATTCTTATAGACTGTCCACCGTCGCTCGGTATTCTTACCCTGAACGGCCTTGTAGCGGCAGACGAGGTACTCATTCCCCTGCAATGCGAGTATTTTGCGCTTGAGGGCCTCACCCTTCTTTTACAAACCGTCAAACGCGTTCAAAAGAGTCTCAATCCCGACCTGGGAATCGGAGGCATCTTTTTTACCATGTACGATTCACGCACCCGGCTCGCACAGGATGTTGTGCAGCAAGTTACCTCCTATTTCAAGGACCGGGTATTCCGGACCATCATTCCGCGGAACGTACGGCTTTCCGAAGCTCCTTCGCACGGTCTGCCCATCTGCAAATATGACGCACTCTGTGTCGGAGCGCGGAGTTACGAAAAACTGGCGAAAGAGGTAATTGAGCGTGGCTAAAATTTCCGGCCTCGGACGGGGTCTCAACGCACTCCTTGATGAATCAGAGCAGGAAACCCGCGACAATGCCCCCGAGGCCGTCCGGGCGGGCAGCGAACTTTTTGTCGACCCGTCTCTCCTCAAGCCGAACCCGCACCAGCCAAGGCGCGAATTTGACGAAGAAGCGCTCAAGGAACTTGCGGACTCGATCCGGGAACACGGAATCATCCAGCCGATAATCGCCGAAGAAGCCGGAGACGGCACGTACTTCATCATCGCCGGTGAACGGAGAACCCGTGCGGCCCGTCTTGCCGGCCTGCTGACCGTACCGGTAATTCTCAAGAAGTTCTCGGAAGAGCGGAAGCTTGAAGTTGCCCTCATTGAGAATATTCAGCGGGAAAACCTGAATCCGATAGAAGAAGCGGAAGCATATCACCAGCTCATGACCATGGGAAACCTGAGTCAGGAGGAAACGGCGGCCCGGGTCGGGAAAAACCGGTCAACGGTGGCGAACGCGCTCCGCCTCCTGAAACTGCCCGAAGACATCCGCTCCTCGCTTTCCACCGGACAAATCTCCCCGGGCCATGCGCGGGCAATTCTTTCCATCATGAACCCCGCCGACCAGCGCATCCTTTTCGGGCGCATAGTCGGCAACGGTCTTTCGGTACGCGAAGCGGAACGCATGGCTGCGGAGCTTAATGGCGGAAGCCGGGCCGGCAAAGAAGGCACAGCGTCCGGCGGAAAGAAAAAGTCGGACGACGAATCGGTCCGGAGCATCGAGGTGAGAACGATCGAACAGCGGTTCATCGACGCGCTGGGCACCAAGGTCACCGTGAAAGGTTCCCTGGACCGCGGCACCATTGAAGTAGCCTATTTTTCCCGGGATGATCTTGACCGTCTCTATGAACTGATCAATTCCGCCGGACAGTAAACTCCCGCCGCGGACTCTGCTCAAACAGTTCCTGGCGTTCTTTTTCCGCGCGATACAAGACTTCCTGTACACGTATCTTCTTTTCATCTTTACCCGGAACTCTGCGATCCCAG
>MWCL01000100.1 GCA_002070025.1 Spirochaetes bacterium ADurb.Bin215 | reverse complement strand
GAAAACGGTAAATTGACCACCCGCTAAAAAACGTATACACTGGTGCCCATGATACAGGGCATAGTAATCGAGGGCCTGGTATTCGGTATCATGGCCCTCGGTGTTTTTATCACCTTCCGCGTGCTTGATTTTGCGGATCTTACGGTGGACGGGTCCTTCCCGCTCGGATCCGCGGTCATGGCAATGCTGTTGACCGCCGGAGTCAATCCATTCTTCGCCATGGTGGCGGCTTTTGCCGCGGGCGGCGTTGCCGGAGCGGTAACCGCGGTCATTCACTCAAAATTGAAAATCCCGGGCCTTCTCGCCGGTATTCTCACCATGACCATGCTTCATTCGGTAAACCTGCGCATCATGGGAAACCGGGCAAATGTGTCCCTCCTCCGCGTCGATACCCTCTTCCGCTCAATCTCGGATTATGCGTCATCGTTCATGCCGGGAGAATACGGCATTCTCCTTTTTCTCGCTTTGTTTACCCTGATAGTCCTTGTTGCAACCAACCTCTTTTTCCATACCGACTTTGGAATAACCGTGGGCGCACTCGGCTCCAACCAGCAAATGATTACCTCCCAGGGAATGAATCCCGAGGTTATAAAACTTCTCGGCGTAAGCCTTTCAAACGGACTCGTCGGTGTATCAGGAGCCCTTGCAGCCATGTATCAGGGATTCGCCGACGTAAACGCCGGAACGGGCACCGTGGTTGCCGGGCTGGCGTCAGTCATGATTGGAGAGTTCCTCCTGCGATCAAACAAGATTGAACTTTTAACCTTACGCGTCATACTGGGATCCATACTGTACCGCGCCATCATGTTTTCGGGACGCCAGTACGGCTACCTGATAAACCTTACCGCCAACGATCTCAAACTCATTACCGGCGTACTCATCATCGGCTGTCTCGTCATCTCCAAATACGGCAACGGCCGCCTGTTCAGCCGGAAGGGGAAAAAAGCATGATGAAGATAGACCGGGTCTCAATGACCTTTAATCAGGGAACTCCTGACGAGAATCAGGCGCTGAACAATGTATCTCTTGATGTTCATGATGGAGACTTTGTTACCGTCATCGGGTCAAACGGCGCCGGAAAGACAACGCTGTATAACGCAATCGCCGGAACCTATACCCCGACAGAAGGCCGAATCTTCATACGTGATATCGACGTTACCAGAACACCCGAGTTCAAACGGTCCCGGTACATCGGCCGCATTTTCCAGAATCCCCTCCTCGGAACCGCCGGCAAGATGAGCCTTGAAGACAACATGGTTATCTGCCACAAAAAAGGCTACAAGTCGCTGAAAATAAGCCTGAACAACAAACTGAGGGAGTATTTCCGCAGCCGCCTCCGGGAACTTGACATGGGCCTCGAGAACCGGCTCAAGGACAACGTGGAACTCTTTTCCGGCGGCCAGCGCCAGGCGCTTACCCTGCTCATGGCAGTACTCTCCGAACCGGCCATTCTCCTCCTCGACGAACACACTGCCGCCCTTGACCCGCGCAACGCAGAAATTGTCATGAATCTCACCGAGAAATTCGCGAAAGAATACAAGCTCACGGTCATGATGATTACCCACAACATGCAGCACGCCCTCCAGTACGGAAACCGCCTGCTCATGATGGACTCCGGCCAGATTGTGCTCGATATCGACAGCGAAGAGAAATCACAACTTACGATAGACGGCGTGGTTCAGCGCTTCCGCGACATAAAAAAGAAAGAGCTGGCCAATGACCAGCTCCTTCTGCATGTGTAGCGATTTTACACTACTATAAGGTTATTCGTATTGACGTGATCAATCTCCTTTACTCTGTTTTTTCTCTTTTTTGGCGGCACGCTTTTCTTTGAGCGTGTGCTGCGGCTTTTTCTTCTCTTCCGCTTTTCCCTTGTCTTTACCCTTTGGCATGATTACACCTCCTTGCATGGTGCGTATACGGGAAGTATACAACGGCCGTACAAAAAAGCAACAGAAAATTTCACGGAGGAGCAAATTTTGGGACTATTCCGATTCGACAGATTCTCCGTCGGTATCAGTTGTATCGGTATCAGTCGTTTCTGCTGTTTCACCAGTTTCCCCGGGTTCTGATGAATCAGGCTCACCGGTATCGTCTGTATCGCCAGTCGCTTCTGCACCTTCAGTCGAACCGGAATCGTCAGCTTCACCCTCTGTTTCCTTTTCCGCTTCTTTCTTTTCCCGTTCAATGGCGGCTTCGATACGTTTCTCCAGATCAGAAAGGTCCGAAAGCTCCTCGGCATCTCCGAATTGCTCCCTCATCCTGGCTATATGCGCGGTGCAGTCGTCCCAACGTTTCGCGAGAAAAAGAATTTCTGCGTAATTCCGCGCCTGTACCGGGTTGTCTGTGTTCTCCGAATAGTTTTTCTCATAAATTGGTAGCGCCTTCTCAAGCTCACCAAGCGAAACCAGTGCATACGAGTATGAATTGGCAACAAGAAGATTTTCCGGTTCCATTGTGTACAACGGTTCCAGAATCTCGACGGCATTTTCCCATTTTCCCGAAAGGGCGTACATGCGGGCAAGCTTGTAGCGTGTCGCATTGTAATACGCCTTGTGCGTACCCGCACGCTCATAAAAAGTAGCAGCCTTGTCGTATTTTTTTACTGCAACATACGCGTCGGCCAGGTCCATATACTCAGCTGCCAGTTCCTGTCTTACCACGCTGTTTCCGGTAAAAGCGCAGGAACTCAAAGTAAAACTTGCCACCAGCAACCATAACAGATAGATTCGCATTAATGACTTCCGAGTACAACCCGTTCAATCTGGTGAAGCTGTGAACGGTACAATCCCGATATTTCCGAACCATAATCGGCAATTAACTGAATAATGTTTCTCGGTGTTTCCTCGGTATCACGACCGTTTATACGGTCACCTGCATCACCAAGACCCGGCATTATGTATGCAGAAGCATTGAGGACCGGATCCATCCAGAGAGTATACACCGTGCAATTCTCAAGAGCCCTTACAACCCGAAGCGCGCCCTTTAGCGCCGAAATGACATTGAAAAAGCTGATCGACCGTGGTTTGACCCCCTGTTCAATCAGATACTTCACAACCGTGACCAGACTGCCGCCCGTCGCGTTCATGGGATCGGCAAAGATAAGATCTTTTCCATTCATGTCGTCAATATTGAAGAAAGACCGTTCAAGATCCAGAATATACTCCATATTGTTTTCTTTTTTTGAATCGTCACGCTTTATCTTGAACAGGGCAAACGGTGTTACATACCCATGTGACGAGTATTCCTCGATTTCTTTGGATACAATCATTGACGGCAGCAAGGCGCCGCGGAGAAGCACACACATGACGGAATTCTCAATCTTGTAATCTATGTCGGGTATTTTGTGAACTGCGTAATTCTGAACCGGAACCGTAACAGGAGTTTTAACAACCAGATAATTCTTGTTGTCTGAATGGTTTCTGTTATACGCGAGACGGAAGAGCATTTCGTAAGCGCGCTGGGTATAGTACACAAATTCATTATGACCGGTCCTGATGTCACGAAGTTTCGCAATAACACGCGACGCTTCGGCATGGCTCTGTTCTTCCGTTTCAAATGAGTAGACCTTGATTCCTGGAGCTTCACGACAGATTTCCTGCATGACATGGCCCATTTCGTTATACACTTCAATTACTTTTTTTTCTTCATTCGCAAGTGTCGAGCTGAATCCTCCCGCAGCGAGAATCTTGAAAGAATCAATTGCCCGCATATACAAGGTATCCATTCTTGAAAGATAACTTTGATCCTTTTCAGTCAAATATCCATCAAGCGAATCCGCTCCCAAAACCACCTTGCTCATAAAAAACTCCTTCGTTGTCGTGCTGTATGAAAAAAAACCGTCCCGGAGGGGACGGTTTCGGAATGTATTGAACTATTTGAACCAGACACGGAATCCGATTGATATGGGGAAGAACAGATCCTCGGCATCCAGCTTGGGAATGATGCGAATTCCAAAGGAAGGCGCTATCTGAATGAAAGGTTCAAAAACACCTTTTGCAATAAACATGTTCAATCCGACAGGAACCCGTGCCCCACCAACAAAAACGAACTCGTCGTCCGGGAAGGCAAAATTCGCGAAAGCACCAATTCCGAGAAACCAGTTCAGGGAAGCACTTCCCACATTGGTAATCTTGTTATTGAAAATCCAGTAATCAGCCGTTAGTCCGAATTGTGCATTATCTTCATCAAAAACCCAATTGGTCGCGAAAACGAGCGGAATGCTGTCAACCTTGAATGTTAGAGCGACACCATTGGTAAAAACCTTTCCGGCATTACCATTATACTGCAATCCAATACCGAGTGAGAACGCACCAGTAGTGGTAACAACGAGAAGTACCGCAGCAAGAATCAAAACCTTCTTTTTCATTTTGCAACTCCTGAATAAAGAAATCTGCTGTATCTGCCGGCAAGGACAGAACAGAATTCCGTACAGATGAACTGTATAACATCTAACGACAATTTGCAAGAAACTCGAGACAGGAAAAGAACTATCAAAATATTTTTTTAAGAAGCCCTTGTGCTTTTAGAGATATCGAAGGATCAGGACATGAGACAGATAAATCCTGGAGAATGCTCACAGCCGGAGCAGAGATGCCCGAATCAGCCATGATCAACGCAAGATCGATAAAAGAATCCCAGAGACGGAGTCTCTCCGCTTCTTCAAGTATATCCGGATATCGTTCAGATTTACTCATTACATCCGAAAATGAGCTAAATTCGTAATCAACCAATTTCATGGCAAGAAAATCATCCAGAATCGTAATGGACAATACCGCCGCAAGTGTTGCGGTGGAAAAGGCATGGGCCGTTCGTTTTCCGGAACGAAAAAAGTAAAATTCAGTTAAATCCTGATATGCCTTCAATGCGAACCTGTTCCGGTGACGATACAAAGAAAAAAACTTTTCACCATCATCAGTTGTTTCAAGCGTCCGTTTCATGGCAATAAGCGAAGCGCTCTCGGCTCCCGGCTTACCATACACCGGGTCTTCGGTAAGAACCATGAGCAAATACTCTTCCTGTTCACCAAAATTACCTGCGATACGGGCAATATCCGCGAGACGATAGCAAATATCGAAACGTTCTTCGGGAACTTTCAAAAAATCCCGTAACTGCCAGGCCTTCAGATAAAATTCACGAGCGAGAACGTATTCCCCTTCCGAAGCATACACATCACCTGAAAGCAGGTCGGCTTCGGGATACGCGGAACGTTTATCAAGCCATTGAACAAGCCCGGAAATACTGTTTTTAAAGTATTTTTCATCATGAATACCCAGAACCAGGTCAATGATGGACACTGCCGCAGTCTCATTACGTTCCAGAAGAATTTTTCTGACTGAAAGAATCTCCCCTCCCGACTTTGTCATGACCGCAGACGTGATAGCCGTATCCAGCTGCTGAACATACCCCGCAATTAACTCTTTATGCATACTACGGGCATTTTCACACAATGCAAGGGCAGTTCCCGGATCACCCTGATCAAAAGAAATCCGCGCCCTGTTCATGATATCCCAGGCAGGTTCGAGATGAACCGGTTCGGCTGCAAAAAGCCCGGTACCCGTAAACACAAAAACGAAGAACACTAACCATCTGGAAACGCAAATCACTTTCATACTTTATCAAGCTCCTCACGGAACACACGATCGGTTGCAGACGGGTCACTCCCTATCGATTCTTTACGCACAATCTCTCCATGACGGAAAATGAGAATGTAATCCCCCGCGCCGGTAATGCCGATATCCGCGTGTTTACCTTCTCCGGGACCATTGACCACACACCCCATAACAGCAACCGTGATGGCTTTATTGAGGGAAAGAAGTTCTTTCTGCCACCGTGACACAAAACCGTGAACATCAAAACCATCCCGTCCGCATCTCGGACAAGATACAATAGTTACACCACCCTTTCGTTGACCGCATTCTGAAAGAATAGCCCGTGCCGCAACAACCTCATTCTCAACCGTATCGGAAAGACTAACCCGCACCGTAGAACCTATGCCCTGCGCGAATAGCCGTGAAAAAGCAAGGGTGCTCTTCACAATTCCGCCGATAAGAGGACCTGCTTCCGTTACTCCGAGATGAACAGGAATATCGAACCGACTCGCAAATTGCTCGTTGCACAACACAGTCTCTGTAACCGACGAGGCTTTCATGGAAACAACAACAGACGAAAAGCCGAGTTCATCAAAGACCGCAACCTCACGTTCGGCAGCTTCAACCAATGCCTCTGCACGTATCGTTTCAAATTCCTCGTCCCGGGGAGAAAGCGCTTCCACCCTGCCCCGTAAATCTGCCGGCAAGGAACCGGTGTTCACACCGATCCGTATCGCTGCATTCGCGTCGCGAGCACGTTCCACGACTTCTCGCACCTTGTCTTTACTGCCGATATTACCGGGATTTATACGAATTTTCGCGACGTTACCGTCCAGACACCGTAGAGCAAGACGATGATCAAAATGAATATCCGCTACCAGCGGCATATCGGTCATATCAGCAAGACGGACAAGAAGGTCTGCACTTTCCATATCAGGAACAGCGAAACGGACAACATCACACCCGAGCATCGCAAGCTCGGTCATCTGTTTCGAAATATACACAAGAGAATCCGGAGTAAGCGGCGCTTTCCACATGGTTTGAATTGAAACCGGAGCGTTTCCGCCAATTTTAAGCTCACGTGTTTTGCCTTTTCCGCCAATGGTAATTAATCGTGTTGTTGGTATTGAAATCATAGTTAGTATATTATCGGCGAAACCGTGTATAACTGCTACCATAATTGTTGAAAAATCTTGCCCAAAAAGCCTGAATTCCTGGCCATTCTGCCCTGATTTACTCTATATACCTCTCTGCGGGGAGGTATACATGTCACAACACGGCGGACGA
>MWCL01000099.1 GCA_002070025.1 Spirochaetes bacterium ADurb.Bin215 | reverse complement strand
TGACCGGCTGCCAGGGAAAAAAATTCAGACAGCAGCGAGAATATGAGCCTGGACACCTCGCCAAACAGGCGCTTACGAGTTCGTGCTCAACCTCGGCCCATGCGTCCTGCAGGATGGTCCTGACCTGGATCTCGAAGATTAAGTCCCTGGGGAGCGAGAGGCCTTCCTTCAGCTCCCGGGGGATAGCCAGGAGTATGTGCGTGGACTCGTACCCGAATTCCCGGAAGGTGCGGTCGGCGCCCTTTCGCTCTACCTCGAGGACGGTAAAGCAATCCTGAAGGTTTTTCTCGACCTGTACGAGATCCTGCAAAAAGGCGCAGACGATCCGTATCCCGATAATATCGGTAATGACGGGGAATTCCTCGTTCTTCACCCCGTCCGCTGACATGGTACGGAGGAGTTTGCGGTAGTAGCTGTTGAATCCCTTAACCCGGCCCTTGAAATTCGCCGACGGTACGGTGATGCACGACTTCAGATGGGAGTCGAGACGCTCAAGAAGCGTCTCGAACGAAGGCATGAACTCCCCGTATTGGCGCTCAAGATGCTCCCGGTTCGGAAGCCAGGGGGCCGATTTCACCTTGACGGACATAGAATCAGTATAAGCGGGATACGCGGTTGAATCAACTGAAAACGGATTACGCCGCGAATTCCGCATGCCGCCTTACTCATACTGTCCCGTCGCGAATTCCCAGTCATACCATGCCGAACGATAGGCAAATATGGCGTTCTGAAGATTCAGCCGCGCGCCCGATAGATTCGTATTCGCCTCGGACACGGAAAGCCTCGTTCCGAGGCCGTTTTCGAACGCGGAAATGGCCAGCGACGACGCCCGTATGGCCGCAGCTTCCATTGCCCTGGCGGTCTCGATACTCTCTCTCGCCTCCTCCATTCGCAGTCGTATAGACACGATATCCTTCTGAATCTCGTCCCTTTTTTGCCGTATCCGGACTGAGGATTGTTCTTTTTGGAGTCTCGCCGTTTCCATCAGCGAGAGGCGATACCCCCCGGTATACAGCGGCATGGTAATGTTAAGACCGACTATCATCGCCTCGTACGAGTAATCGTCAAAGGAGGCCTCGTTGCCGTATTTTCCCAACGCGCACGAAAGACTCCCGGTAATCTCCGGTAAAAAAGACCCATAGGCGGCCTTTTGCGATATCGAGGCGATTTCGTCGGCCATCAACTGTGCGCGATAATCCGGCCTTCCTGCCAAAACCTCATCGACGGCCGGCAAGGCGGGCAACTCGGGCAATCCTTCGAAAGTCTCGACAAGTCTTATCTCGCGGTCAATCGGCAATCCCGCAAGGGTCTTAAACGCCATCAACGCGGTTTCGTGGTTCTTCCTGGCCTCCGCAGTGGCAGCAATGGCCTTTTTCCACTCAACCTCGGCAACCCTCAGTTCCAGTTCCGCGACCGACCCCGCGTTGAATTTTCTCTCTACGTTCCGGTATACCTCTTCGGCGGTATCTTCGCCGTCAAGACGAACCTCAAGCAGTCCCTGAGCGAGCTGAACCTGCGCGTAGATTTTTTTCGCGACGGTAAGCAGGTATACCCTGGTATAACGGGCAATCTCGAGCTGGATTCCGGAGTTCTTCTTCGCCTGTTCGTATCTCGCGATCGATTCGGCGCTGAAAATCTTTTGCCTGAGTCCCAGACCGACCGTGAGTTCGTTGTCCAGATTCTGGTCAACGTCCTGCCATATCAGCGGCCCGCCCGTGGGTAACGAGGCGACGGCCGTCGGTTTTTCGATATCGATCATGTTCCTGTTATATCCCGCCGATGCGGCGAGGGTCGGCAACAGGGCCGCGCGCGCCTGCTTTTCCGTTTCCCCGGCGATCGCGCTGTTCGTTCTCGAAAGCGCCAGGTCGGGATTCCCCGACTCGACCTGCCGGAGATACTCGTCCATCGTATAATCCTCCGCCGCGGCGCCGATTCCCGATGCCAAGGCAAGTATTGCGGTACAAACAATACATAAGCGTTTCATTGTGCTTCCTTCGCGGGCCGCCTGGCCGTCGCCTTCTTTCCCGACATGCGTCTCTTTTTCCCCTTGTCCACGATATACTCGAGGGCCGGTATTATAAATAGCGTCAGGATAGTGGACGACACGATCCCCCCTATCATGACGATTCCCATCGTTTGCCGGAGTTCCGCCCCCGAGGCGCCGATACCCATCGCCATCGGGAGCATTCCCAGTACGATAGCGATATTGCTCATCAGGACCGGCTTAAGCTTCGCGGTACACGCGTCAACGAGAGCCTGTCGTATGTCCATTCCCCCATTCCGGAGTTGGTTATAATAATCGAGTATCAGAATGGCGTTGTTGACGACTATGCCCACGAGCATAATAATGCCGATCATTCCGACCATATTGAACACGGTCCCGGTACCCAAGGCCAGGAACACGACGCCGATAATCGAAAGCGGTACGGTAGATATTATAAAAAGCGGTTGAGTCAGGCTTTCAAGCGTCGCCGCGAGCACCATGTACACGAGGACAACCGCGATCGCGAATGCCATTGCCATGTCCCTGGCGGTATTCGCCAGCATCTCGGTCTTTCCCGCCTGCTCGAGTTTATAGCCCTCAGGCAGCCCCAGCTCATTGACTTTATCGAAAACCTCCGTCAGCGCGTTTCCGGCCGTGTATCCGGGAAGCATGTCCGCCGTGATTTCCACGGTCTTCACCTTGTTCGTGCGGATAATCTTGTTGCTGCCGTCCTCGAAACTCACATCGGCGTATCGCGAAAGAGGGAAGGTTCCCGCGCCGGAAACGACCGGAATATTCCGTATATCCTCTATGTCGGTCAGGGAAGCCCCCGTGATCGACACGCGAACGTCGAATTCCTCCCCGCCTTCCTTGTACGTCGTCGCCACGAAACCCTCAATGGCCGCGCGCAGCGTAAGCGCGATCTGCTGGACCGTGATCCCGTCGTCGGACAGACGCTTCCGGTCGGGCCTGAAAACGAGTTCCTGCTTGACCGCTTTCGAGCTTGAGGAGACGTTCGTGATGCCCGGTATCTCATTCATCTTATCGAGTATCTTCCCCGACAGATCGCGCAACACGACGCCGTCGGGGCCTTTCAGGTACAGGTCCATATCCGATTTTGTCGAGCCGCCGACAGCCAATTCAGAAATCGCCGATATTCGTATCTTTGCGCCGGGAACATCCGAAAGCAGGCGTGTCATGTCCGCCGCAAGTTCGCTGTTGCTCAGTTCGCGGTCTTTCTTCGGAATAAGGAAAACGTCCATCTGCGCCACGCTGACGTCGACGTCCATGCTTCCCATCGAGCCAAGCGTCGTCAGGAGGGATTCCACCTCCGAATACTCCATAAGCCGCGTTTCGATCCCGGCGAGAACCTCCGTGGTTTTGCCGAGATCGCTTCCCTGCGGAAGCTCAACCGATACCAGTATTTTACCGCCATCGGTTTTCGGCATAAGCTCGTATTTTATAGTAGTAAACAGGCCGATCGAGATGATGAACAACGCAACGGTCACCGAGATCGCAATCGCGCTTCTCTTCCTGTTCTTCAGCAGAAATCCGATCATCTTTCCATATACTGATTCCCATTTATTAAACATGGACTCGATGCCCCGGCTTATCTTGCCTTCCTTTGTTACTTTCTCCGGAAGGATAAAGGACGCGAGCATCGGGGTTAACGTAAACGAAACCACGATCGAAAACACGGTTGAGATAACGACCGTCCAGGCAAAATTCGACATAATGACGCCCATCACGCCCGATACGCTTCCGAGCGGAACAAACACCGCGACGTTCGTCAACGTTGAGGCGAACACCGCGATGATTACTTCCTTCGTTCCCTTCGAGGCCGATTCGATTCGCGAATGCCCCGATTCTTTATACCGGAAGATATTCTCGAGGACGACAACCGAGTTCGCGACGAGCGTACCCGTAGCGGACGAAAGTCCCATCAACGAGAGCATGTTGAGACCAAGTCCCATCGCCTTCATTACGAGAAACGTGGAGACGATGGAGAACGGCATCGCCACCGCGACGATAAGCGTCGATCTCAAGTCATGGAGGAAGAAGAGCAGCACGAGTCCGGTAAATAGAATTCCGAGATACACGTTCGAAAGGGTATCTTTGACGGAATCCCGCACGTACGTCGCGTCTTCCTTGATGATCATCATGTTCAAGCGGCCGCCCGAGGCCTTCGTTATCTCGTCGATTTGGTCGGTAACGCCCTCAACTACGGAGATTGTGTTGGCGCTTGGATTCTTGACCACGCTCAGGAGAACCGCGTTCTCGTTGCGGGTACCGCGTCGTTTGTCAACGAGGATCGTCCGCTCCCGCACGGTCTTGGTCGCGTCGCGAACGTTCGCGAGTTGCCGAAGCTTGAAGTTCCCGTTTCTCGTGGGAACGTCGAGATTCTCAATCTCTTCGATACTCGGGAATTCGCCCTTCAACCGCACCGGTATGTCATGGTTCGCGTAGTTGAAGTTTCCTCCAGGAATGTCAACGTTGGCAGCCGCCAATATCCCGCTTATCTGCAGGACGGGTATCGCGCGCTCGTACACAGTGGATCGGCTCATCTCTACGCGAATCTCGCGTTCCTGACCGCCGGAAACGGAAACGCTGCCGACTCCATCGACCTGCGCGAATCGCTCGCTGACCTCATTAGTCGCGATTTCGTACAATTCCCTGGGAGACATATCCCCTTCCAGAACGATGCTCATGACGGGCATTGCGGTGGAGATATCGATCTTCGTGATTACCGGTTTTTTGGCGGCTTCAGGTAAGTCGGCGCTTATCGCCTCGACCTTGTCTTTCACGTTTTGAAGGGCTATATTCTCGTCGATTCCGTATTTGAACTCGATCAAGACCACGGATGCGTTATCCATAGAATACGAGATAATTTTCTCCAAACCGCTGATCGACGAGACCTGATCCTCGAGTTTTTTCGATATCTGGGTTTCGATAACCTCGGGGCTTGCGCCGGCGTACACGGTCTGGATCGTTACGTACGGAACCGACATATTCGGGAACAGACTGACCGGCAGGCTGAAATAGGAAAGTATGCCGAACAGGACAAGGGCAACGAGACCCATTGACACCATGATCGGGCGCTTTATGGAAAGATCGACGATGTTCATGACCTCATTCTCCCCTGGCCAGTCCCGCCCGATCCACGACCTTGATCAGGGCACCGTCCGAGAGATTCTCCGATACGTCGGTGATCAGGACATCGCCTTCCCTGAGTCCATTCGATATCTCGTAGGTAAAACCCTGCTCGCGTTTAACGACTAGTTCCCGCGCCTCGGCCGTAAGGCCATTCTGCACATACGCTATCCATGAATCTCCCCTTCGCCGTATCTCGTTCCTCGCGACCACGATGGCCTTGTCGTTTGCATACGTCTCCACGATGACGTCAACGCTCATGCCGCTCACGAGACTTTTTGGTTTACAGGCGAACGAGGCGCGTACGGGAAAGGCTCTGCGTACAGGATCCATTATCAGGGAAATCTCCGTTACCCGCCCTTCTATCCTTTCCTTCTTGTTTTCGATGTACACCCTCGCGCCCGGCTTGATCTCGTCGATTTCCTCGGCCGTCACGTAGAACTGCGACTCGAATCCATCATTGTTCGATACGGTAAACAAGGCTGCCCCCGGAGCGACATTTACGGAGGCCTGCACGTACAACTGGGTTATCACCCCGCCGATGGGGGCCTTAATGTGAATCATCTCGCTCGCCGACTTGTATCCCTCGCGGGCCATCTCGTATTGGGTTTTCGCATTGTCATAGTCTTGCCTGGAAACCCCGGCGTCCGCGTAGAGCGCCTTGACGCGGGTAAAAGCGGCCTCGGCACTCTCAAAGCCGAGTTTTGCCTGCTGATAAGCGGCATTATCCTCGGAGAACACTATGATGATCTGGTCGCGTTCTACCCTGTCGCCTACTTTTACCTTGATTTTTCGCACTACGTCCGGGATCTTGGCATATGCGGTTGATTGACGCTGCGCGCGAAATTCCGCGGGATATTTCAGGTATGTCGAGAACGGTCGCTTCTCGAGCGTCCGAACGTAAACCGGGATCCCGTTTTCCTTTTGCAGTTGATCCATATTCTTTGACTCTTGGGTGTTTTTACCCCCCGAGCACCCCGTTACCAAGATGAAACAAAGTGCTAGGACTGAGTAACATACGCTTTTCATAATCCATCCTCCAAATGTGATAGACAAATATTGCCATGAAATATAATGAACAACGTTCAATATTGCTATAATAATTGAATGCCGTTCACTTTTGAACGTTGTTCAACTGAATATAGTAAAACAACAGGGGCACGTCAAGGACAATAACGATATTCAGGATTTAAAACTTCGAATTAGATACTTCTTGAGCACAAGAAAAGCCGCAACGGGATCGGAATCAAGAGGTTCCCGTATCAACGGCATGACACTCATCTGATCCAGACCGGATGTCTGAAATATGGATATGATGAGCCGCATCAGAACACTTGCGGCTACTTTAGGTGAATCGCTCAACAACAGCGTCTTGTCATTCTGCCCTGCTATCAGGATATCTTCGATCAGGTCTACAAGATCGCCAAGAAGAATCCTTGTTTTTATGAATGACTCAGTCTTGACAATCTTTGGTACCGCGTTATTGCTGAATTTAATCCTCGTAAAAACAGTAACATAGGGATCTGCAGTCATTTCGCCGAAATAATCCAGAATCGCGGTAAGTTTATCTATTCCCGTGTCTTTATCCTGAACGGCAGATCTCATCATCTGCATGTGACGCGTCAGAAATTCCGATAATATAGTCGCGAGTATGTCTTCTTTGGTTTTATAGTACACATAGAGCGTGCCTACGCTCACTTCAGCTCGCCGCGCAATCTCGCGCATGGTGACGTTCTCGAAGCTTTTCTCGAAAACAAAAAGCCGTTCGCATACCTCAAGGATATGCTGCTTTAATTCACGCTTTTTCCTTTCCATCCTTGATTCAGTTTCCACAAGTATTATCCTTCCATAAACTGATAGGAACTGTCATTTCCGGATTTTTGCGGGTTTGCGTTGAAAATCGGCTTTTACCCCGAACCACAACTGT